>JBBSSF010000864.1:0-1003 GCA_038242345.1 Hyphomicrobiales bacterium | reverse complement strand
CCCGCCGGCCCGCCGGGCGGGGTCCCTGCACCCCGGGAGAGATGAACGTCTTGCACCTGATCCGCCTCCGGAGATAATCGGACGCGCGGGCTCCCGTCGGGGGCAGGATGACGCCACACGGGCCCGCCCCCTGTGCGTCGTTGCCGACGGACAGGGCAGCGCGGATGCCGGGGGCAGCTTCCTCCCTCCGCGGTCTTCGGGAGCCGCGGTTGGCGCCATAGTGGAAAAGCACGGGCGGAAGGGCGATTGCCGGTGAGGTCGAACGGATTGCAGAATGCGTCACGTCCGCCTCCGCCGCCTGTGCGCCGGCGGACCCTGATGCCACCGCCGATCACCATTCCGGTTGCCGCCGTGCACGGCATCCTCTCCGGTCTCGTCCGGCGGCCGGCCGGGTCGCGCATTCCCGATCTGGTGGCGGAGGCCGGCATCTCGCCGTCGCTGCTGGCGGAAGCCGGCGCGCGGGTGACGGGCACGCAATATGTCACCCTGTTCCGCCTGCTGATCGAGCGCCTCGACGACGAGTGCATCGGCCTCCTCGACCGGCCGATGCGGCGCGGCGCCTTCGCCATGGTGGTGCGCGCCACCCTCGGCGCCCCGACCCTGACGGTTGCCCTGCGCCGCATCGCCCGCGGCTTCGGCGTCCTCATGGACGATGTCGCCTTCTCGGCAGAGAGCGCCGACGGGCTGACCGGCCTCGTGCTGACGCCCCATCCGGACCGGCCGCAGCCGCCGAACTTCTATTTCGAGCTGATGCTGCGCAGCTGCTGGCGGGTGCTGGCGTGGCTGAAGGGCGGCCGCCTGCCGGCCCGCCGGTTCGATTTCTGCTTTCCCGAGCCGGACTATGCGGCGATCTATCCGCCGATCTTTCCGGCGCCGCGCAGCTTCGACCGGCCGGCCGCCGCGCTCTGGATCGAAAGCGCGCTGCTCGACGCCCCGGTGCGCCGCGACGCCGCCTCGCTGGAAGCCTTCATCGCCGCCTCGCCGGGCAATGTCATCCTGCCCT
>JBBSSF010000863.1:0-1015 GCA_038242345.1 Hyphomicrobiales bacterium | reverse complement strand
GGAGCCGGATTGCTTCGGCCTTCACGACACCACCACCGACACGGCGCCGGCCGTGGAACCGGGTCTGGCCCGTGGTCGCCACGCTGTAGGGATCCCGCAGCACCGAGAGGGAGACGCGATCAACGATCCGGTATCCCTGCTTCAGGTCGCCGAAGAGGATCGGCAGGGCATCGGCCGCGATGTCGGGCATGTCGGGCAGTTCCACCACCGGGCGACCGAGAATCGTCGGCGGATTCCCTTCCGAAAGCGCGTCGTGCCACAGATAATCGCCGGAGCCCGACTTGAGCTTGCGCACCGTGCCGATTGTGCTCCGGTTCATGCCCCAGACGGCATTGGCGGCATAGAAGCCCGGAAGCGCGTGGAAGAGGTCCACGATGTCGTCAGCGGCCATCGCGGTCGCGGCCGTGGTCACCTTCGTGATGCTGGTGTCCGCCAGGATGCCCGACGGCTTGCCGGTGCCATCTCCCGAGACGAACGCCGCGCCTTCGATCCGGCCGAACTCCTCGGCAAAGTCGGCGGAAAGCTCCCCGAGAAGGTTGTACTGGTTGTCTTCCAGGAGGGCGTTGCTCACGTCCACATAGCAGGCGACTTCATGCGGGGTCAGCGTGATCTCGCCATAAACCGGCTGGGTCGTGGTCCGGGTGCCCGTCTCGGCAACCCACGCTGCCGTCATGGTGCCGGTGCGCTTCGGCATCCGGGCCTCGGCCGCGGAAATCGTCAGGATGCGGGCGTGCTGGCGGATCGGGCTGGTCTGGACGAGGCCCTTGACGATTTCCTTCACGAACTCATCGGGGGCGAGATAGCCGCCGCCATTCGCGGCCAGCGTCAGGTTCTTGATCTCGACACCCACCGCCGCTTCACCACGGCGGGCATATTCAGCGAACGCCTTGGTCTGCACCGGCGCTTCCTCCCTCTTGCTGGTCAGGATGCCCGGGCGGGCGAGCTTGATTTCGATGCGATCGGCTGCCGCCTTGGTCGCCGCCGTGGTGCCCTCGACAGCCTTCAGCCGTTCGTC
>JBBSSF010000862.1:0-1018 GCA_038242345.1 Hyphomicrobiales bacterium | reverse complement strand
ACTCTTGCCAGCCATTATATTTTGTATAATTGAAACAAAGGGACTCAATGATGCATATATATTTATTTTCTCAAGCTCAGTTTCCGTAAGTTCTCCGACGACATTTCTTTGTGTTGGGTCCCACTCAAAAGCCTCTGTTGCGCGCCTATCATAAGAATCGACTGTTGCACGACTTATACTGAATACCTCGGCCGCCCTTTGTCGGGCAGCATCCTCCTTCCATCCTTCTACATATTTAAACCACAATACATACGAAACAACTCGCTGAATCCTATATTCAATACCCCTTTCTCTCGGGCGGCCCCTTGATCTTTTCTCGGTGCCATCCAAAATTCCAGCTATGAAAATTCTTTCATCGGTTGATATTGAAACTGATTCATCCCTTAATCTTACGATAAGGAGTGAAATATCTCCCCTTCTTGCACTTGAGATTGCGCTTTTCGCGCGAATACGGTCCAGTTCGACCATCAGACTACTACCCCCAAGAACCGCGCCCACGCGCCCATAACCTCGCGGCGACGTTCCAGCATGTCCGTCCGCCGATATGCCCGCTCCACATCGCTGCCTGACGCGTGCGACAGGGCGATCTCGGCCATATCTCTCGGCACACCCGTCTCGGCCGCCCAATCCCGGAACGTGCTCCGGAGTCCGTGCGGCACCGCCGGCCGGCCCGAGACCGGGTCCAGCCATCCTTTCCTGCCGGCGTCCAGTTCGGCGCGGTGCATCTTCCTCATTACGGCCGACAGGCTCATGTCCGACAGCGTGCCGCCCCGGGGCGCCGCGAAGATGTAGGGGCTGCCCTCCATCACGGGCAGGGCCTTCACCAGGGCGAGCGCCGCATCGGACAGCGGCACCCGGTGATCGCGCTCCATCTTCATCCGGTCGGCCGGCACCGTCCACATCGCCCGGTCGAGGTCCAGTTCGCCCCATGTCGCCAGGCGGACTTCGCCGGAGCGGGCTGCCGTCAGCACAGCGAACTCGAGCGCCCGGGCCGAGGATCCGCTCCGCTTGCGCAGGT
>JBBSSF010000861.1:0-1022 GCA_038242345.1 Hyphomicrobiales bacterium | reverse complement strand
GGCCGATGCCGCCAAGGCCCACCACCAGCATCGACTTGCCGGCCAGCTCGTCCTCCCGCCGGGAGGCATCGCCGATGGAGGGGCGCCACAGCCGGGCATGCTGGTTGTCGCGCGCTTCCGCCAGCCGGCGGGTGAGCGACAGCAGCAGCCCGAAGGCATGTTCCGAGACGGCGTTGACATTGACGCCCTGGCCGCTCGCCAGCAGCACGCCATGGGCGCGGAAGGCGGCCCGGTCATACTGGTTGGTGCCGGAGCTCACCGACTGCACATATTTCAGCTTCGGCGCATGGCCGAGGAAATCGTTGCTCCAGAGCCCCGAGACCACCAGCACATGGGTCTCGGGCAGCACGGCCAGCAGGGCGTCCCGGCTCGTCACCTGAAGCGCGTCGATGCCGGTGCCGAGGCCGTCGAACACCGGCTTCATGTCATAGGTGACGTGGGCAAAGCAGAGCCGCAGGTCGTGATTTGCGGGCAGGAGATGCGGCACGGGGCCGGAGATCGTCATGGCAGGCATCCGGTGCGGGGGCAGGCAGGGGGCGCGAAGGCCGCGTCCCCCGGGGCGCATCCTCGGGCGACGGAAAGAGTGGTCACCGAAGAGGCATCCGGTCAGGGCAGGCGAGCCGCCTGTCCGGAACGCGGGTGCGGCCGGAAGGCGCTCTAGCGGAAGCGTGCCGCCGCAAGGGGGGCGATGTCCAGCCGGGGCGGACGTCCGGCGACGAGATCGGTGATGAGGGCCGCCGTCATCGGCGCCGAGGCCAGACCGATATGGCCATGGCCGAAGGCGTGCAGGATGTCGGCCGAGTGCCTCGCCCGGCCGATCACCGGCCGGCCATCCGGGGTCGACGGCCGGTTGCCCTGCCAGCGCGTCATCCGCTCCGGGGTGCCGAGGCCGGGCCAGGTCTCCTTCAGGTGATCGCGCAGGATGTCGGCCCGGTGCCAGTCCGGCGGGGCATCGGCGCTGGCCAGCTCCACCTGACCGGCGGCGCGCAAGCCGGTCCGGGTGCGCACGTTGGCCATCCGGC
>JBBSSF010000860.1:0-1026 GCA_038242345.1 Hyphomicrobiales bacterium | reverse complement strand
GACCTCACCGGGCTGGTGCTCGATCTCGCCGCCTGGGGTGTCACGGATCCGTCCGCCCTCGTCTGGCTGGATCCGCCGCCGGCGCCGGCCTGGACCGAGGCGCGCGCCCTCGCCCGCGCCCTCGACGCCATCGACGATGCCGGCCGGCTGACGGCGGAAGGCGCGGCCCTGCGCCGGCTGCCGCTGGAGCCGCGGCTTGCCCACATGGTGCGCCGGGCCGCCGACGATGGCCGGGCGGGGCTCGCCGCCGATCTCGCCGTGCTCCTGACCGAGCGCGGTCTCGGCGGCTCCGACATCGACCTGCGCGAGCGGCTGCGGCGCTTCCGCGCCGATCGCGGCCGCCGGGCGGAAGATGGCCGCCAGCTTGCCCGCCGCTTCGTCGCCCTGACGGGGTCAGGCCCCGGCGATGCCGATCCCTCGGCCGCCGGCCTCGTGCTGGCCACCGCCTTTCCCGACCGGATTGCCCAGGGCCGGGGCCGGCCGGGCACCTTCCGGCTCGCCGCCGGCCGCGGCGGTCTTCTCGATGTCGCCGATCCCCTCGCCCGCGAGCCCTTCCTGGTCGCGGCCGACCTTCAGGGCGGCGGCGCCGACGCCCGCATCCTGGCCGCCGCTCCCCTCGACCGCAGCGCAATCGAATCGCTGTGCGGGGACCGCATCCGCACCCTCACCGAGGTGCGCTTCGATGCCGGCGCCCGGGCCGTGCGCGCCCGCCGGGTGACGCGGCTTGATGCCCTCGTGCTCTCGGAGGAGACCCAGCCGGTGCCGCCGGGGCCGGAAACGGCCCGGGCGCTGGCCGATGGCATCCGCGCGCTTGGGGCCACCGCCCTGCCGCTGGAGGGCGCAACCGGACGGCTTCTCGCCCGGCTGGCCTTCCTCGCCGAGGCGTTCGGCCCGCCCTGGCCGTCCGTGGACACCGACACCCTGCTTGCCACCCTGGAGGACTGGCTGATGCCCTTCCTGCCGGGGGTGGACCGGCTGGCGGCGATCCGGCCGGACACGGTGGCGGAGGCCCTTCTCGCCCGCCTG
>JBBSSF010000859.1:0-1027 GCA_038242345.1 Hyphomicrobiales bacterium | reverse complement strand
GCGCTTTATCCGGACCCGTCCGCCCGGGCGGATCGGGTGTGCCGCTTCGTCCGTCGTCTGCGGCTCTGGGAGGGGCGCTTTGCCGGCCAGCCCTTCATCCTGCACCCGTTTCAGGAAGCGATCCTGCGGCGCATCTATGGCCCCGTGACCGATACCGGTGCCCGGCTGGTGCGCACGGCCTGCATCTGGATCCCCCGTGGCAACGCGAAGACGACGCTGGCAAGCGCGCTGGCGCTCGCCCATTTCATGGGGCCCGAGGCGGAAGCCGGTGGACAGGTGATTCAGGCTGCGGCGGACCGGGAGAATGCCGGGATCGCCTTCAAGCATTCCCACGAGATGGTGAAGCAGGATGCCGCCCTGTCCTCCCGGGTAGCGCCGATCGAAAGCCGGAAGATCCTCAACCATCCGGGCACGGCCAGCGTGCTCAAGGCAATCAGCACCGAGGCGTACAGCAAGCACGGCCTGAACGTGTCGTTCTTCCTGGCCGATGAGGTTCACGCATGGCCGCCGACCGAAGCCCGCAAGCTCTTCAAGGTGGTGACCGATTCCATGGTGAAGCGGGACCAGCCCTTGACCGTGGTCATTTCCACGGCCGGCGAGGGACAGGGCGGGCTTGCGGCAGACCTCTGGGACTATTCCCACAAGGTGGCATCGGGGGAAATCGAGGATCCGACCTTCGCGCCGATCATCTTCGCGGCACCGCCGGATTCGGACTGGAAGGATGAAACGGTGTGGCACGCCGCGAACCCGGCAATTGCGGCCGGCTTCTGTTCGCTGGAAGAACTGCGGATCAAGGCCCGGCGGATCGAACACTTCCCGTCTGAGATCGCGGACTACAAGCGATTCCACCTGAACATCTGGCAGGATGGCGCGTCACAACAGTGGTTGCCGCTGGAAGTCTATGACGCTGCCGAGCCGATGACCCCGGTTGCCGACCTCACCGGCCGGCCGTGCTGGATCGGTGTCGACCTGTCGTCTGTCGAGGATCTGACGGCGGTTGTCGCGGTCTTCCCGGCAGAGGGCGAGG
>JBBSSF010000858.1:0-1029 GCA_038242345.1 Hyphomicrobiales bacterium | reverse complement strand
GGCCAGCTTCCGCAGCCATTCCTCGGGGATCTCGGCGGCCAGCGCCTCCTCAGCCGAGATCACGCCCTTGAACACGGCGGAAAACACCCGGTCGAACTTGTCGATGACACGCTCGTCCTTCACCAGGGTGGCGCGGGCGAGATAATAGAAATCCTCCACCCGCCGCTCGGCGATGTCGGCCTCCATGGCCTCCATCAGCGTCAGATATTCCTTCAGCGATACCGGAACACCGGCCGCGCGCAGCTCGCCGAAAAAGCGGATGAACATCGCCCCTCCCCGTCAGGCCGCGGCCCGCACAGAACAAAAAAAGCCGCCCGGCCGAAGGTCGGCCGAACGGCGTGTGCGGTCAAGTCATGCCGGGCAAACGCCCGGGAAGTCTCAGGCCCAGGGACGGGCCGCGCCGGCTTTCGCCTCGAAGGAATCAATCGCCGTGGCCTTCTGCAGGGTCAGGCCGATATCGTCGAGGCCGTTCAGCAGGCAGTGCTTCTTGAACGGGTCGAGGTCGAACTTCACCACGCCGCCATCGGGACCGCGGATCTCCTGGGCTTCCAGATCGACGGTCAGCGTGGCGTTGGCGCCGCGGCTGGCGTCGTCCATCAGCTTCTCCAGATCTTCCGGAGACACGACGATCGGCAGGATGCCGTTCTTGAAGCAGTTGTTATAGAAGATGTCGGCGAACGACGTGGAGATCACGCAGCGGATGCCATAGTCGAGCAGCGCCCACGGGGCATGCTCGCGCGAGGAACCGCAGCCGAAATTCTCGCCGGCCACCAGGATCTGGGCCTTGCGATAGGCCGGCTGGTTGAGCACGAATTCGGGATTTTCGGCGCCGTCATCGAGATAGCGCAGCTCGGAGAACAGGCCCTTGCCGAGGCCGGTGCGCTGGATGGTCTTCAGGTACTGCTTGGGGATAATCATGTCGGTGTCGACATTAATCATCGGAAGCGGCGCGGCCACGCCGGTCAGCACGGTGAACTTGTCCATCTGGCGGCCCTCCTGAAGCCTCGCGCTCTGGGTCGGCCGGCATCG
>JBBSSF010000857.1:0-1045 GCA_038242345.1 Hyphomicrobiales bacterium | reverse complement strand
CGGCATCCCGCTGGTGCAGGTCTCCACGGACTATGTCTTCGACGGGCTCAGTCCCGGTCCCTGGCTGGAAGGCGCTGCAGTCGGCCCGCTTGGCGTTTACGGGGCCTCCAAGGAGGCGGGCGAGCAGGCGGTCCGGACCGGAAATCCACGCCACGTGATCATCCGCACGGCCTGGGTCTTCTCCCCCCGGGGCACCAATTTCGTGCGCACCATGCTGCGGCTGGGGAGCGAACGGCCGCTGTTGCGGATTGTCGACGACCAGACGGGGTGCCCGACGGCTGCCGGGGACCTCGCAGCTGCGCTCGCCAGGGTCACCCTGCGCCTGATTGCGGATCCGGATGCACCGGTCGGAACGGGGCACTTCGTCAACGCCGGCGCGACGACCTGGTATGGATTGGCTCGCAGCATCTTCCGCCACGTCGCGGCAACCGGCCGGCCGGTGCCCGAGATCGTGCCGATTGCGACACGGGAGTATCCGACGCCGGCCCGCCGCCCAGCGAATTCGGTCCTTTCGGTCGCGTGGATAGGACAGGCCTACGGCATCGTTCCCCGGCCCTGGGAGGAAGCCCTTGCGCAGACGCTTGGCGCTCTCCTCCAGGCCCCGGAGGCTTCCTGATCGCGAGGCTCCCCGAAGCGGATTCGCATTCCGATGCAGATTTCTCTTGTCCCAGGCGTCCATCAGAAATCTGCTGCTCTTCAGGTGCACGGCGCGGCCAGTACTTCGTGCGCCAGGCATGACACGCAAGGAAACCCGATGAAGGGGATCATCCTCGCCGGAGGCTCCGGAACACGCCTTTATCCGGCAACACAGGCAATCAACAAGCAGTTGATACCAGTGTATGACAAGCCGATGATTTATTATCCGCTTTCTGTTCTCATGATGTCCAGCATCAGGGATATATTAATTATATCGTCTGATGAATATCTAGAAAGCTATCGGCGTATTTTCGGCAATGGTGCGCGATGGGGAATGAATATTTCCTATGCGCTGCAGCCAAAGCCGGATGGTCTCGCACAGGCTTTTGTCATTGGTGCCGATTTCATT
>JBBSSF010000856.1:0-1047 GCA_038242345.1 Hyphomicrobiales bacterium | reverse complement strand
CGCCCTCGGGCGGCTGGCGCACGGCGATCGGATGCCAGTCCGGCGCGGTGTCCGACGCCGCCGCCAGACAGTCGACGGTCGCCTCCCGGGCGCCCAGCCCCCGGGCACCGGCCGACAGCAGACCCAGCACCGGCGCCAGCACGACGCCTGCCACCGGCGCGCCATCCTCGATCAGGGCGATGTTGACGGTGAATTCCCCCGAGCCGGCAATGAATTCCCGGGTGCCATCGAGCGGGTCGACCAGGAGGAAGCGGGCGCCGATTTCCGGCACCCGGCCGGCGGCCGCCGCCTCCTCGGCCACCAGCGGCACCCCGGGCAGCAGCGCGGCAAGGCCCGCGGTCAGGATCGCCTCGGCGGCCTCGTCGGCCTCCGTCACCGGCGAGCCATCGCCCTTGAAGGTGCAGGCCGCCCCCCGGTTCCGGATGGCGAGGATGGCGCGACCGGCCTCGATCGCAAGAGCGGAAAACTGGTCGAGAAGATCAGGCGGCAGCGGGGACATGGGCAGATCTGGGGCGCGCGGGCTGCGGGAGGTCTGCGGCCCCGGCGGGGACGCCCGTTCCAGCTACACCGCTCCGCCGGCGCGCGACAGGGGCGCGGCACCGGCAGCGCCCATTCCGCGCACCGATGTCGCAGCGCTGCATCGCGTCCCCGTCGGGCACGCGGCCGGCAGACCTCGAACCGGACAGGCCCGATGCCCCGCATAGGGGGGCCGGGAGACCGGCGATCAGTGCCCGGCCGCGGAGGAGAACAGGTTGATGACCGCCACCCCGGCGACGATGAGCGCAAGCCCGACGAGGGCGGCGAGATCCAGCCCCTGGCGGAACCACAGCCAGCCGATCAGCGAGATCAGCAGGATGCCGAGACCGCTCCAGATGCCATAGGCGATCCCCATCGGGATGGTCCGGAGCGTCTGCGACAGCAGCCAAAAGGATAGACCGTAGCCGACCGCGACCACCACGAGGGGCAGCGGCCGGGTGAAGCCTTCGGAGAGCTTCAGGGCGGTGGTGGCGATCACCTCGCAGACGATCGCCCCCAGCAGGAGCAGAT
>JBBSSF010000855.1:0-1052 GCA_038242345.1 Hyphomicrobiales bacterium | reverse complement strand
TGCGGCCGAAATCGGCGCGGCCTGTCGCGAGGTCGGGTTCTTCTACATCGCCGGCCACGGCTTCGGCCCGGAGCGGCTGGCCGAGATGTTCGCCGTCAGCAAGGCCCTGTTCGACCTGCCGGAAGAGGAAAAGAAGCGGGTTTCCATCGCCCAGTCGATGCACAATCGCGGCTTCGTCATGCTGGGGGCCGAGGCTCTGGACCCGACCAAGGGGGCCGATCTCAAGGAAGCCTTCAATATCGGTGCGGATCTGGCCGCCGATGATCCGGATGTTCTGGCCGGAAAGCCCTTCCGCGGCGTCAACCTGTGGCCGGACCTGCCGGGCCTGAAGGAAACGCTGCTGCGCTATTATGCCGACATGCGCCATCTGTGCGAGCGGCTGCACGAGGCCTTCGCCATCGACCTTGGGCTCGATCCGGACTTCTTCCTGCCGAAGGTGGACAACCCGGTCGCCACCCTGCGCCTGCTCCACTATCCGGCCCAGGCCGCCGACGGAGCCGAGATCGGCGCCGGCACCCACACGGATTATGGCAACACCACCATCCTGCTCCAGGATGATGTCGGCGGACTGGAAGTGCGCACCCGGCAGGGCACCTGGCTGCCGGCGCCGGTGATCCCCGACACCTTCATCTGCAATATCGGCGACTCTCTGATGCGCTGGACCAACCGCACCTATGTCTCCACCCCGCACCGGGTGGTGAACCGCTCCGGCCGCCAGCGCCGCTCCATCGCCTTCTTCTTCGATGGCAACCCGGACGCCGTGATCGAGTGCGTGCCCACCTGCACCGGCCCCGATCGCCCGGCGCGCTATCCGCCGATCACCGTCGCCGAATATCTGGCCGAGCGGCTGAACGCCACCTATGCCTTCCGGCAGAAGGCAGGCTGAGCGGCGGCACGGTCATTTGGGGACGTCTGTCCCCAAGCCCCTGACCGGGAGGCTTGGCGCCTCCCGGACCCTCTTCCTTTGTCATCCGCCTATCCCCCGTGGCCAGCGTCGCACGCCCCTGGAAACGAAATCGACTGACAAAAAAGGGGGGTGGTCCGGAGGCCCC
>JBBSSF010000854.1:0-1055 GCA_038242345.1 Hyphomicrobiales bacterium | reverse complement strand
TATCGACGAGAAGGGCCAGGGGCCATTCCCGAACCTGCACTGAACCCGGACCGGCCGGCGCCAGACGAGACCCTTATGCGATGCTGATCCCCTGTCCCTATTGCGGCTCCCGCGATGCCCACGAATTCACCGTGATCGGCGATGCCGGGCTGATGGCGCGTCCGGATCCGGACGCCGCCGATGCGGCGGAGCGCTTCCATGCCTATGCCTATCTGCGCATCAATCCGGCCGGGCGGCACCGGGAGCTCTGGTACCACGCCGCCGGCTGCCGGAAGGTGCTGGTGGTGACCCGGGACACGCGCACCCATGCGGTGCTGGACGCGGTCTTTGCCGATCACACCACCGGCCCGGAGGGTGCGGCATGAGCACGTCCTTCCGCCTGACCACCGGCGGTCTGGTCGACCGGAGCCGGCCGCTCGGCTTCACCTTCGACGGGCAGGAGATGAAGGGGCTTGCCGGCGACACCCTCGCCTCGGCCCTTCTGGCCAACGGCGTCGGTCTGGTCGGCCGCTCCTACAAATATCATCGCCCCCGCGGCATTCTCTCGGCCGGTCCGGAAGAGCCCAACGCCCTGGTGGAGCTGCGCACCGGCGCCCGGCGCGAGCCCAACAGCCGCGCCACCACCACCGAGCTTTTCGATGGCCTGGTGGCGACGAGCCAGCATCGCTGGCCGAGCCTCCGGTTCGATGTCGGCGCGGTGAACGGCCTGCTGTCGCGGCTGTTCGTGGCGGGGTTCTACTACAAGACCTTCAAGTGGCCGAACTGGGCCTGGGAGAAGCTCTACGAGCCCGTCATCCGCAAGGCGGCGGGGCTCGGCATGGCATCCGGGATCGCCGATCCCGACAGCTACGAGAAGGTGAACGCCTTCTGCGACGTGCTGGTGATCGGGGCCGGGCCCGCCGGGCTGATGGCCGCCCTGACGGCCGGCCGGTCCGGGGCCCGGGTGATCCTGCTCGACGGCGACAGCCGGCCGGGCGGCCGGCTGCTCGCGGAAACCGATCCGGTGGGCGGCATGAGCGGGGCCGACTATGCCGCGACGATTGCCGCCGAGCTGG
>JBBSSF010000853.1:0-1062 GCA_038242345.1 Hyphomicrobiales bacterium | reverse complement strand
TATCGCGATCAAGCTGCTGGAGAACCATGATAACCTTCGACCGAGTGCGCACACCACGGTGATCCGGCCACGGATTCCATATGCATCCGGCCACCGGTTCCACGAGGATCCGGCCACCCTCGCGTGAGCTCCTGCGGGGCAATCTGAAGCCGCCTATCGTGCCGTGTTTCGACACGGACGGGAGGCGAGATGCGAAGGTTGCCGATGAGGAAGATCAAGGATGTATTGCGGCTCCATGCTGCTGGCCGTTCCGCCCGCCAGATCGGGCCGGGCGTCGGTATGGGCCGCAGCACGGTGGCGGGATATCTGCGTCGTGCCGAGCTGGCGGGCCTGTCCTGGCCGCTGCCTGAGGGGCTGGACGAGGCGGCGCTGGAGCGGCTTCTGTTTCCGCCGCCGCCGCCCTCGAAAGACCGCCAGTTCGCCGAGCCGGACTGGGCGGCGGTCCATCGCGAACTGAAGCGGCCGGGCGTCACGCTCGCGCTGCTCTGGGACGAGTATCGCGGGCAGCACACGGACGGCTACGGCTATTCCGCCTTTTGCGAGCACTACCGCCGGTGGAGTGGGCGGCTCTCGCCAGTCATGCGTCAGCGCCATGCCGCAGGCGAGCGGATGTTCGTCGATTATTCTGGCACCCGGATGGCGGTCATCGACCCGGCGACGGGCATCCCGCGTCCGGCGGAGATCTTCATTGCCGTGATGGGCGCCTCGAACATGACCTATGCCGAGGCGAGCTGGAGCCAGACGCTGCCGGACTGGATCGGCGCCCACACCCGCGCCTTCGCCGCGTTCGGCGCGGCGCCGGCGCTGGTCGTGTCCGACAACCTCAAGTCCGGGGTGATCCGGGCCTGCTTCTACGAGCCCGAGATCAACCGCAGCTATGCCGAGATGGCGGCGCATTATGGCACGGCCATTCTGCCCGCGCGGCCCTACAAGCCCCGCGACAAGGCCAAGGTCGAGACCGCCGTCCTGCTCGTGCAGCGCTGGGTCATCGCCCGCCTGCGCAACCGACGCTTCTTCAGCCTCGAAGAACTGAACGCGGCCATCAGCGAGGAAGTCGCCCGG
>JBBSSF010000852.1:0-1072 GCA_038242345.1 Hyphomicrobiales bacterium | reverse complement strand
GGGCCAGGATCGGCAGCACCTCCGGCTCGCGGAACATCGGCACCAGGATGGTGTAGACCGGCAGGTCGTCGACGGTGAGCTGGCGGGCGAGTGCCTCGATGTCCTGATCCTGGGGCTTGTCGGTGCGGCTGCCGATCCACACCAGATAGGCCTTGAAGACGAAATTCCCCAGATAGAAGAAGGTCATGAAGTAGAGGAAGGCGATGATCGTCGCCACCGGCGCGAAGGCCAGGCCGATGAGCAGCGCCGACCCCAGCAGCCACAGCACGACGATCTGCGGCTCGGTCAGCACGCGCTGGGCCGACAGGTCCGGGCGCGTGCGGGCCAGCTCGTAGACCGCCTGCTCGGAATGGAGATCCCGGAAGGCGGCCTGGAGATGCCAGATCACGTCGAACTTGGAGGTCACCGCCAGGTCGATGTTGGGGCCGAACTTCTCCCGCGCGAACAGGAAGGTTTCCGGCCCCGGCTCGGCGGTGACGACCACCAGACGGCCGTTGCGCTGGCGCCAGGGGATGGTCAGGCGCCGGGCGCATTCCGGTTCGTCGGCGGCGTCAAGCAGGGTCGGATCCGCCGGCTCCTTGGTGAGGTCGATGAAGGGGACCTCGAACTTGGAGGCAAGGGTGCGGTAATAGGAGTAGGGCCGCACCCAGTTGCGGGCGAGCAGCACGTCCCCGATGCGGATCTGCCAGCGCTTGCAGAGGTCGAGCGCTTCCTCCAGCTGCTGGGATGTCAGGAGGCTGCGCTCGACCAGAAGGTCGCCGATCGCCAGATCTGCCGCATTGGGACGGGTGCTCATTTTCCGCCCGCCTCCTTGGTCGCCGAGCGGCGGCGCCGGATGATGCGCGCCATGGCCAGAACGAACAGCACCGTGGCCGCCAGCCAGATCGCGCCGAAGATCACGCCGCGGAAGCGGCTGAGAATGCTCGTCCAGGCCACCGCATCGGGATAGTCCACGGCCACCAGGGTATCCCGCACGCTCGAATAGGACAGCGAGACACCGGCCGTGTCGATGAAGGCGATGTCACCCTGATCGAGACGCACTTCTCTCGGCGCCGGCAGACGGGTGGTGGAG
>JBBSSF010000851.1:0-1075 GCA_038242345.1 Hyphomicrobiales bacterium | reverse complement strand
CGAATTCGTCGGCCAGATCGGCCACTATCGCGCCAACACCATCGAGACAGTGCGCCTCGCCCTCAAGGCCCGCGACCACATGTTCGCCATCGCCGGGAAGGAGGGCATCGCCTTCGATCTCGAAAAACGCGGCATCCTGCACGTCTACCGCACCGAGAAGGAGTTTGCGACCGCCACCCGGGTGAACGCGCTCCTGACCGAGGGCGGCCTCGACCGCCACGCCGTGACGCCGGCCGAGATGCGCGCGATCGAGCCGACGCTCCAGGGCAGCTATCATGGCGGCTTCTTCACGCCGTCGGATTCCACCGGCGACATCCACAAATTCTCCGTCGGCCTTGGCGCCGCCTGCGCGCGCCGCGGCGCCCGCTTCATCCAGGATGTGACGGTCTCCGGGATCGCCGCCGCCGGCACGGGCTTCGCCATCACCTTCGCCCCCTCCCCCGGCACGCCGGAGCGCCCGGCCGAGACGCTGTCCGTGGATGGCGTGGTGATTGCCGCCGGCGTCGCCGCGCGCCGGTTTGCCGCCGACCTCGGCGACCGGGTCAACATCTATCCGGTGAAGGGCTATTCCATCACCCTGCCGCTGGAGGATGACGCGTCGGTGGCCGGTGCGCCCTGGGTCAGCCTGCTGGACGAGGCGACCAAGATCGTCTCCAGCCGGCTCGGCACCGACCGTTTCCGCGTCGCCGGCACCGCCGAGTTCAACGGCGAGAACCGCGACATCCGCGCCGACCGCATCAAGCCGCTGATCGACTGGACCCGGGCCCTGTTCCCGTCGGTTTCGACCGAAAAGGCCGTGCCGTGGACCGGGCTGCGGCCGATGACGCCGTCCATGATGCCGAAGGTCGGCCGGGGCCGCCGGGCCGGCGTGTTCTACAACACCGGCCACGGCCATCTGGGCTGGACGCTCTCGGCCGCCACCGCCGACCTCCTGGCCGAATCCGTCGCCGCGACCCTGCCGCCGGGCTGATTTCGCCCTTAAGGCAAGACAATAACTTCTGCCTTAGGAGGCAACATCATCAGAATGCATAATAATACACATGCAAATGGAGTTCTATAACACGTGAACCAAGTG
>JBBSSF010000850.1:0-1076 GCA_038242345.1 Hyphomicrobiales bacterium | reverse complement strand
TGTCGCCGCTGACCTCGCGCAGGCCGCCGCGGCCGGACGAGATCACCGCCGCGCCGCCGGCATGGGCCTCCAGCGCCGTGCGGCCGAAGGGCTCCTCCCAGTCCGAGGCGATGATGGCGATGGCGGCGTGCTCGTTGGCTTCCTTCACCACGGCGAAGGGCTGGTCGGTGACGACGGTGGCCCGTTCGCCAAGGGGGGCAAGCGCCTGGCGCACGGCCTCGAGATAGGCCGAGCCGTCGGGTGCCTCGCTCAGGATGAAGCGGGCGCGCCACTCCGGCCGGGCGGCGAGTGCTGTGGCGATGCCTTCGGCCGCCGGCAGGATGCCCTTGGCGGGTTCCGCCCGGCCGACCACCAGGATCTCGTTCTCCCGCTTCTCGGCCGGGTGCCAGAGCGCCATGTCGAGACCGTTGTGGATGATGCCGGCCGGCAGATGGGCAAGATCCGGCCAGATCTCGCGGAAGGCCTTCTCGGCGGCCGCGCTGACGAACACGACGCCGGCCAGCCGCGACAGGCGGCGGCGATGGGCGATGCGGCGCAGCCAGTTGGCCGGCGGCTTGCCATAATTGTGGGTGTGGACGATCACCGGCACCTTGACGCCGAACAGGCGGATCAGGTCGGCGGTGGGGAAATGCTGCTCGACGACGACGATGTCCGGATCGAACAGCTTCGCTTCCGCGGCGATGCGCCGGGCGATGCCGATCTTGGAGGCGCCCGGCGGGAAGAGGCGCAGGGGCACGTCGTCATAGGGCTTCTCCACATGCTCGGCCAGCACCAGCGTGTCGGCCTTGTTGCGGCTGTGGAGCACGAAGTCCCGGGTGCACAGGTCGATGGAGGTGGCATTGACCGGCGAGAAGCGGAAGCGGCGCGGCAGGCAGACAAGAACACGGGTCACGGGCAGTCAGTCCGAGCAAAGGGGAAACGGCGGGGCACACCCGGGAATGGCCCCACCTTAAGCCACGGTTCCCCGGGGCGTCCAACCGCAGCCGGCCCGGCTGCGACGCTCTGGATGTGGAAAAACGCATGCTGCTCGCTTGGCGGGCCCCGCCGGGGCGGCCGGGTCTTATCTGACCGCAGCG
>JBBSSF010000849.1:0-1077 GCA_038242345.1 Hyphomicrobiales bacterium | reverse complement strand
GATCGACGAGCCGCAGCCGCTCGCCGATGCGCGCCGGGCCGCCGGAGAGAAGCCCGAGGCCGATCCAGCGGTCGAGGCTCGGCGAGAAGGTGACCGAGGTCAGGTAGCCCTGATCGTTGGCCTGTTCCAGTGCGGCCCCCTCGGCGAGAAAATGGCCGCCGGCGCGGAACCGGTCGCCGGGATCGACGGCACGGATGCCGACCAGCGCCGGCCGGGCCGGATCGAGAAGGCCCGGCCGGGCGGCCAGCACCCGGCCGACATAGTCCTTCTTCGTCGACATCAGCCGGCCGAGCCCGAGATCGCGCGCGGTCGTCGTGCCGTTGAGTTCGGGCCCGGCCGGATGCCCCTTCTCGATGCGCATCACCGACAGCGCCTCGGTGCCATAGGGCGTGATGCCGAACTCGGCGCCGGCCTTCATCAGCGCGCGTGCCAGCGTCTCGCCCTGATCCGCCGGCACCGCGATCTCGTAGGCCCGCTCGCCGGAAAAGGAGATGCGGAACAGCCGGGCGTGCAGCCCGCCGGACAGCGGCACCTCGGCCACCCCGAGATAGGGCAGCGCCGCATCGCTCACCCGCTCGCGGCCCATCAGCCGGCCAAGCACCTCGGCCGAACGCGGACCGGCCAGCGCCACCTGGGCCCACGCCTCGGTGGCCGATACCAGATCCACCTCCAGCTCCGGCCACAGCGCCTCGGCACAGAAGGCCATGTGCTGCATCACCCGGGCGGCATTGGCGGTGGTGGTGGTGACGAAATAATGCTCCGGCCCGAGGCGGGCGACGGTGCCGTCGTCCATCACCATCCCGTCCTCGCGCAGCATCAGCCCGTAGCGCGCCTTGCCGACGGGCAGCGTGGAATGGGTGTTGGCATAGATGCGGTCGAGGAAGCGCCCGGCATCGGGCCCCTGCACCTCGATCTTGCCGAGGGTGGAGACATCGCAGAAGCCGACGGACGCGCGCACCGCCTGCACCTCGCGCCGCACGGCGGGGAACCAGTAGCTCTCGTCGGCCTTGGGGAACCAGGCCGCCCGCTTCCACAGGCCCGCATCCACGAACACCGCGCCGGCCCGCACCGACCAGT
>JBBSSF010000848.1:0-1077 GCA_038242345.1 Hyphomicrobiales bacterium | reverse complement strand
GGGCTCCAGCGCGCCCAGCATTGCAGCATCTCGTCCCGGGCATTGCGGAAGCGGAAGAACGCTTCGCTCTCTTCCTTCTTCTCGATGGACTGGAGAAAATGCTGCCACACCCCGTCCACATCATCGGGATGCATGCGGCTGATGAAGATGGTGGCGGGGATCGACGGCTCCTCAAGACCGAGCACGTCGCGCAGGATCGGCGAGGTGTGGAAGGTCCGGGTAGCGACCTCATAGCGCCAGTCGCCGAGGCGGGCGATCTTCTGGGATTCCCGCAGCTGGGCCTCGCGATCGCGCAGGTCCTGTTCGATCCGCTTGAGGGCGGAGACATCGCGCTCGTTGACGATCACCGTGCGCTCGCCGGTGACGGGGTCGAGAATCAGGCGTGCCGAAACATGGTGCCAGGCGAAATGATCGCCGTCGTGCACCTGGTAGACGCCTTCGTCCTGATCCCGGTCGAGCACCGCATTCCACAGGGCCTCACCCTCGGCCCGGTCCGCAAACCGGTTCGCCAGCGGCCCGCCCGCGGGGGCAAACAGCATGGCGGCGGCGTTGCGGAACAGGATCGTCCCGCTGCCGGCATCGTAAAGGGTGATGGCCTCGCTGGTATAGTGGAAGGCGGCTGCCAGCCGCTTGCCCGAGGTGGTGGAGCGGCTGCGCACGCCTTCCTTCAGGAGCGCGATCCGGCCATCCCCGAGACGCACCCGGGACGACAGGCATTCCACCGTCACCGGCGCGGTGACGGCGGGATAGAAGGTCCAGGTGTCGGGAACCGCGCCACCGGTTTCGGTCTGGCGCACGATCTCGTCGATGCGGGCGCGGGAGACGGCCGAGGTGGTGGAAAAATTGCGGGTGCGCAGCTCCTCCAGGGAACGGGCGTTCCACATCGCGAGCGCGGCCCGGTTGGCGTAGATATTTTCCAGCGTTACCGGGTCCATGACCCAGACGGGATCGCGCAGGATATCGAGACCGGCGGTTTCAAGCAGCGGCGGCTGCCAGGCCACATCCGGGCGACCGGCAGGATCCGTGTCCAGTGTGGGAACCTCTCCCGGGGGCCGTGCCGTCATGTCTCATTCCGCC
>JBBSSF010000847.1:0-1077 GCA_038242345.1 Hyphomicrobiales bacterium | reverse complement strand
GGGGAAGGTTGCCAGGGGGCGTTTCGAAGCCCGCGTCCGAGAGCTGGTCGCAAGCAACACGATGCTCGAGGCTGCGGCCGAACCCATGCTGCGCGCCCGGGCCGAGTTGCGCGGGGAACTCGCGCGGCTGGAGAAGCTGCTGAGGGATCTGGCGAAGGTCGACCCGATCTGTCGGCTGATGATGACCATGCCCGGTGTCGGTGCGGTTGTGGCCCTGACCGTGCGCGCGGCCATCGACGATCCGGAGCGGTTCCGTTCCTCGAAGGACGTTGGCCCCTGGGCCGGCCTGACCCCCAGCCGCCACCAGTCCGGGGAACGGGATGTCGTCGGAGCCATCACGCGGGCGGGAGATGCAGGCCTGAGAACGGCCCTGTTCCAGGCGGCGACGGTGATGCTGAACCGTGGGCCGAAGACCTGGCTGACGGCCTGGGCGCTGCGGGTGGCGCAGCGTCGCGGCAAGAAGCGCGCGACAGTCGCGCTGGCCCGCCGGATCGGTGTGGTGCTGCACCGGATGTGGCGGGATAACACGGAGTTCCGCTTCACCCGCGACGCAGACGGATCCGCGACAGCGGCGTAAACGTAGAAGTCAATTTCAGAAAAAATCTACCAAAAGGAGAATGCGGTCACGCCTGATGGCGCTGGCTCTCCGAAGTTCCAGCCGGGACGCGGTCCCCGATGATGCCGGATGTAGGCAAGTTGCCAGACCTTCGTGTCTGAGTACGCCGCAAAGATAGGCACGCGGGCACCGCTATTGAACCAGGCATGATGTAGCGGCCGTTGCGCCGACTACGGACGGAAGCGCATTCCGGCTCGGGACAACAGCTTGGAACCAGGCCCCTCTGGGCGTTCGCCAAAACGCTCGAAAACCGGGACATCGGGACGGTGCTGGTGCCGCTCCGATCCTTAGAATCTCCGCAACGCCGGCGCTTCCATTCCGCGATAGATCATGCATATCGCGTTGTTTTGTTTGTCTAATTTGCTCTTGACATAAAGCGCCCCATTACGGAAGCCTACATCAAATGGGAATGCCAGGATGGATGATCAGGGCGCAGCAGAAATTCCAGACCTGAGGTTGCG
>JBBSSF010000846.1:0-1079 GCA_038242345.1 Hyphomicrobiales bacterium | reverse complement strand
GACCGCACGGATGGCCTTCGGCGAGGCATGGGGACCGCACAGCCGCGGCCCGCGCTTTTCCGCCAGCCCCCGCGGGCCGAAGGTGTCGAGATCGGCCAGCCGGTTTGTCAGCAGTTCGGCCCGGCGCGGCGGCTCCAGCCGGGCATGGCCGAGGGCGACGGAGGCAAGCGTGAGGCTGGCGACCCTGTCGGGATAATCGGCGGCAAAGCGGGCGGCCATGATGGCGCCGAGCGAATGGCCGACCAGATGGATGCGCGGGATGCCGACGGCCTCCAGCATCCGCTCCAGCACGAGGGCATAGGAGCCGGCATCGGGCTCGCGGCAGCCAAGCGGCGCCGAGCCCTGATAGCCCGGCGCATCCCACGCCACCGCCTGCCGGCGGGCGGAGACCAGCGGCAGCACACCGGCAAAGGAACGCGCGGCCGAGCCGATGCCGTGCAGAAAGACGAGCGGCACGCCGCCCTCCCCGGCCATCAGACCGGTGAGAACGCGCGTGCCGAGATCGAGCCGGAACGGCCGGGGATCAGTTGAAGACGAAACCACCATTCACCGGAAGCAGCTGGCCGGAAATGAAGCCGGCCTGGGTTGAGAGCAGGAAGACGACGACGCCGGTCACATCCTCCGGCATCTGCGGCCGCGACAGCGCCCGCCCTTCCACATAGAGCTTATGCCGGGCCGCCGGCACATATTCCGTCGACTCCGTCAGAACGATCCCCGGCGCAATCGCATTTACCGTGGTGCCGGCCCCGCCCATCTCGCGGGCGAGCGAGCGGGTCATGGAAATCACCGCGCCCTTGCTCGCCACATAGGCGATGAGGTTCGGCGCGCCCCACAGCGCCGTGTCCGAGGCAAGGTTGACGACGCGGCCGCCAAGGCGCGAGGCCGCCAGCAGCGGCGTCAGCGCCCGGGTCAGCAGCCAGAGGCCGCGGACATTGATGGCCATGACCCGGTCGAACAGGTCAACCTCGACTTCCGTCGCCGGCTTGCCGCCGACCCCGGTGGCCAGTGCGGCGTTGTTCACAAGACCGTCGATCACGCCATAGTCCCGGGCGAGCGTCGCCGCGAAGGCGTCGATGGAG
>JBBSSF010000845.1:0-1084 GCA_038242345.1 Hyphomicrobiales bacterium | reverse complement strand
TGGCGGCGCGGGTGAGGCGGGCGCCGGGGCCGGCGATGGCAAGGCGCGCCGCAAGGCCGCCGCCGGCATCGCCCAGAACCAGGATGCGGTCGAAGCTGCGCAGCACCGCCTCGCGCCGGTCGGCCAGATCCTCGGCGACGGCGGCAACGAGAGAAACGGCGCCGCGATCATCTCCGGGCCGGCCGGCCCGCCGGCGGGCGATGAGCGCGCGGTCGAACAGGATCGGCGGGGCGGATCCGGTCTGGGCGGCGGACATGGGCGGTCTCCGGGGTCGGGGGTGGACCGGGTGCAACGGTGCGCAGAATTCGCGTGTGCGCCGCAGCATCATGTCTGGCCGGCGGGCACGCGCGCCCTTATAAACCGGCTGACGGGGGGGCGGCCACCTCCCCGGCGAAAAGGCTGCCTGTCCGTTCGGCCGGAGACCTGCTCCCGTGAAGAATCTCGAAGATCTGGTTGAAAAGACCCTGCTCGGCGCCCGCTGGATCCTCGTCGTCTTCCTGCTCGGCCTGGCGGTCGCGCTGGGCCTCTATGCGGCGTCCTTCCTCATCAAGCTCGCCAATGTCGCCCTGAACGTGCGGCTCTATGACGAGCACGACATGATCCTCGCCATGCTCCGGCTCATCGACGCGGCGCTGGTGGCGAGCCTCATCGTCATGGTGATGATCTCGTCCTACGAGAATTTCGTCAGCCGCTTCAGCAACAAGACGATCAAGGTGGCCTTCCTCGGCAAGCTCGATTCCGGCAACCTCAAGCTCAAGGTCGCCTCGTCCATCGTCGCCATCTCGTCCATCCATCTGCTCGGCGTGTTCATGAACCTTGAACACTATGAGAATGGCAAGGTGATGTGGTTCATGGCGCTGCACCTCACCTTCGTGATTTCGGCGGTGCTGGCCGGCCTGGTCGAGCGCATCGGCGTCAAGGTGAAGGACGAGAGCGGGGCGGTGTCGAAGACCACGCTCGACATCCGCTGAGGCGGCCACACGAATCCCGCCCCCGCGGCGGATGGCAGATGGCCATTGCCGCGGGGGAGCGGAGTGCATATCGACGTGAGACGGGAAAGTGCCCCGGATCAGCTCGCGGCGGG
>JBBSSF010000844.1:0-1095 GCA_038242345.1 Hyphomicrobiales bacterium | reverse complement strand
GGAGCCGGAAAAGATGACATCCTCCATGGCGGAGGCGCGCATGGCCTTGTAGTCGGTTTCGCACATCACCCAGCGCAGCGCTTCCACCAGATTGGATTTGCCACAGCCATTCGGCCCCACGATGCCGGTGAGGCCCGGCTCGATCGCCACCTCGACCGGATCGACGAAGGTCTTGAACCCCGCGATCCGGAGCTTTGTGAATTTCAAGGCCGGCCTCTCCTCCGGTCGGCCATCGGGCCGGCCGGAGGGAGGGTCCGGACCGGGCCGATCAGCCCTTCAGCATCGGCTCGACGATCTTGTCGAACTCGTCGAGCGAGATCGCGCCGCGCACCAGCTCGCCATTGATGAAGAAGGTCGGCGTCGCGTTCACGCCGAACTCCTTGTTGCCGCGATCCTTGACCGCGTTCACGCCGTCGAGCAAGGACTGATTGGTGAGGCAGGCCTCGAATTCCTGCTGGCTGAAGCCGATCTGCTTCGCCATCGCGTTCAGGGAATCGAGGGGGCGGTTGGTGAACGCCCAGTCGTTCTGCTTCTCGAAGAACAGGTCGACGACATCATAATAACGGTCGGCCGGCGCGCAGCGCGAGAGCATGAAGGCCGCCGCCGCTACCGGATCCAGCGGGAATTCGCGCAGGATATAGCGGACCTTGCCGGTATCGATATATTTCTTCTTGAGTTCCGGGAAGGTGGTGGTGGCGAAATGGGCGCAGTGGCTGCAGGTCAGCGACGCATATTCCACCACGGTCACCGGCGCATCGGCGCTGCCCATCACCCGGTCCTCAAGCGCCCCGGGGGCCATGAGCTTGGTGGTGTCGAGCTTCGTGCCCTGCGCCCGGGCGCTGCCGGAGAGGAGGCCCGAGGAAAAGGCGGCCGCGGTCAGGCCCAGGGTGAGCGCCCCGTTCAGAAAATGCCTGCGGGAGAAGTTCAGCATCCGACCTCCGTCGCGCACCGATGCGCGCGCTGTTGCCTGTCCGGCGTCCCGATCCATGCGGGGCCCGCGATTGATCTCGACGGAGAAATAAGGCGCTGGCGGGACATGCGCCAGCCTCAGCCCGGTGTCCCACGCGATCGTGACAGCACCGCGCGCCCGAGGCG
>JBBSSF010000843.1:0-1096 GCA_038242345.1 Hyphomicrobiales bacterium | reverse complement strand
TGGCTCCTGTGCGGGGCAGCACAAAGGCCGCCCCGGCGATCAGCCTAGGCGGCCTGTTTCTCGACGCCACAACCGCGGCAGGCGGCGCAGATGATCCAGTCACCGACGATCCGGCCGTTGCCGTCGAAGGCCTCGTAGTGAATCTCGCCCAGCCCCCGGCAGCTCTCGCACCGGACGATGCGGCCGACCAGCGGCGCGATCGGGGAAGGCGGATCCGGGTCGGGGTCGGTGAGCCACCCAAGGGCGATCAGGAGCGCGGCGTGATGCTTGCAGCGCTGGTAGGTAATAAAGCCCTGGCAGTCGCAGCTGACTGCCGTGATGTAGTGGAGCTGCCCCGGCTGGCTGACGCTGGAGGCGTAGTGGCGGCCGTCCCGGGCATCGCGGTAGAGCCGGACGCCTTCCTGTCGTGCCTTGCGGCCGAGCCGGAGCAACGCCTGCTCGCGGGTCTCAACGAGAGAGGTGGTGGTGTTCATGGTGCCCTCCTGTGGGCTTGCCGGGCCGCTGCAACGGTCATCCGGCGGTGAATAACGGTGAGGCGATCTCTTTCTCCTCATACATATATTATAACAGTTCACAGTATATTAGTAAAGCATTTTAACCATAATACTTAATATAAATATGTGCCAGGAATGGAAGGATTATGAACATTTTTGAGATGAGCAGGATGGAGGCGTCACGGCAGACCGATGAGAAAGCGGGAGTCGTGATCAAGTTCAGGAGCATATCGATGGGCGCCGACGATATGAAAGGGATGCATAAAAAAACTCCCCGCGATCCAGGAAGGGACCGCGGGGAGGAGATCGCCCCACCGCTTGCAGGCGGAGGACAGGATGAAGTGTAACAACGCGATCGAGAAGATGGTGGCCGGTCGACGTGCTGAGGGGACAGGCGCGTGGCAGCCGGATGACCCTCTCCGTCGTGCCGAACATCCAAGTGGTTGTTCAGCATTATGCCCCGATGGAAAGCCGGGTCTGGACACGCTTCTATGGGCGATCCTACACGTCCATGCGGGGTCCAAAGCTCCTGCTCGGTGCACACTATCATGGTGGTACATGCATTCATGGGGGTCAATCCCATGCAAGGTGCAACCGTGCAT
>JBBSSF010000842.1:0-1106 GCA_038242345.1 Hyphomicrobiales bacterium | reverse complement strand
GGCGTGCCGATGAAGCCGGCGACGAACATGTTGGCCGGCTCGCGATAGATGGTCTGCGGGTCGGCGAACTGCTGGACGATGCCGCCCTTCATCACCGCCACCCTGGTGGCCAGCGTCATGGCCTCGATCTGGTCATGGGTGACATAGACGATGGTGGCCTTCAGCCGCTGGTGCAGCTTCTTGATCTCCACCCGCATCTCCACCCGCAGCTTGGCATCGAGGTTGGAGAGCGGCTCGTCGAACAGGAACACCTGCGGCTCGCGCACCAGCGCCCGGCCCATGGCGACGCGCTGGCGCTGGCCGCCGGAGAGCTGGCTCGGCTTGCGGTCGAGCAGATGGTCGATCTGGAGGAGCTTGGCCACCCGGGCGACGGCGGCTTCCCGCTCGCCGGCCGGCACGCCGCGGATCTCCATGCCGAAGGTGATGTTCTTCTTCACCGTCATGTTGGGGTAGAGGGCGTAGGACTGGAACACCATGGCGATGTCGCGGTCCTTGGGGTGGACGTCGTTCACCACCCGCTCGCCGATGCGGATGTTGCCGGAGGTCGGATGGTCGAGACCGGCAATCATGTTGAGCAGGGTGGACTTGCCACAGCCCGACGGGCCGACCAGCACCAGGAAGTCGCCATCCTCGATGCGCAGCGAGATGTCTTCCAGCACGGTCACGCTGCCATAGGTCTTGCGCAGCTTTTCGATCGACAGGGCGGCCATCGGATCAACCTTTCACGGAACCGGCGGTCAGACCGCGCACGAAATATTTGCCCGCGAGGACATAGACGAGGAGCGTCGGCAGGCCGGTGAGAATGGCCGCCGCCATGTCGGCGTCGTAGCGTTTCACGCCGGTGGTGGTGTTGACGATGTTGTTGAGGGCAACCGTCATCGGCTGGGAGCTGCCGGACGTCATGGAGACGCCGAACAGGAAGTCGTTCCAGATCTGGGTGAACTGCCAGATCAGCGACACCATGATGATCGGCGTCGAGAGCGGCAGGAAGATCCGGAAGAAGATGGTGAAGAAGCCGGCCCCGTCGATGGTCGCGGCGCGCACCAGCTCGTCGGGGATGGAGACATAATAGTTGCGGAAGAACAGGGTGGTGAAGGCGACGCCAT
>JBBSSF010000841.1:0-1117 GCA_038242345.1 Hyphomicrobiales bacterium | reverse complement strand
GATTTCCCGGATCGCCCCGGTGATGGGGATCAGCCTTTCCTGTTCCGACGCGCCGCGCCGGCCCTTGCCGAGAATGCGGAGCGCGCCCGCGGTCCACATCACCCGATCCCAGGTGAGGCCTACCACCTCTTCCAGCCGGCAGCCGCTGACCAGCATGAATTCGATGGCCGGGCGATAATCCTCCCGCACCGCCCGGAGCAACCGCTCTTCCTCCACATCGGAGGCCTCGCGTACCCGCTCGCGCGGCTCCGGCAGGATGAGATCCCGCCAGCCGACCGGGGGCAGGGCTTCCAGCCACACTTCCTTTGCCCGGCGCAGCACGCGGCGCAGCGGCTCGGTGAAAGTGCGGTTGACGGTGGCGGCGGACACCGGCTTCGGGTTTCGCCCGGGCGTCATGTCCGCCCGGCGGCGGGAGACGGCGAGCGAGATCTTTGCCGAGGTCAGTTCGGAAAGCGGGGTGTCCCTGCCGAAGGCAAGTTCGATGCGGCCGAGATAGGTCCAGATGTCATCGGCGGTTGCAGCGTGCTGGCCGACTTCCACCCAATAGCGGGTGCAGGCATCATGCACCGTCATCGGCCGGCGCTTGAGGGCCAGATCCTCGTGACGCTTCAGCGCTTCGGAGACTTCCTGCCGCTTGCGCTTCTCGAACTTCTCGGCTTCCCTTTTGTCGCCTGTGCCCGTGGAGCCGTGAAATCGAACTCCACGACAGACGAAGTCGTAATAGTAGAATGGCGATTTCCTTTCGCCAGTCGTCTTTCTTGGAAGATAGACGGACATTCCTGCCTCCGCTGCCGTTCCAGAAACTCAAGGCAGTCATCAATGCCGAACACGCGGCGGGGGCTTCTCTCGCCCCGGCCGATGATGCGGCACCGGATGTCACCGGCTTTCACATGATCGCGCAAGGTCCTTGCGCACATGCCCAGCGCGGCGGCCGTCTCATCAAGGGAGAGCAGCGCCCTGGCAACGAAGGCCCGGACAAGGGCCGGGGGAACCGTGGTGCCCGCCGGCAGACCGGCGAGCAGGTGATCCACCGGGGAGGGCTCGGGAAGTTCAGTCATCGGTGCCTTCCCCTTTGCGGACATGCTCGATTGCGGCATCCGGATCGGCGGTGCGCCAG
>JBBSSF010000840.1:0-1123 GCA_038242345.1 Hyphomicrobiales bacterium | reverse complement strand
GGAAGCTGTCTCAGGCTCACCATGCAAATCCACTCCCTGCGCCGGGCCCGCGCCCCACTTCCCGAACGGAACGGAACCGGGCGGCCTTCCCGCGGGACCTTCATCCGTCCGTGTGGCCGGATCAAGACACCTGCGCGTGTCTCCCCTTCCCCTCTCCGGGACGGACCGTCAGAAGGCGTAGCGGGCGATGACGAAGCCGCCGATGATGGAGACCCCGACAATGGTGGTCACCAGTTCCAGCCGCTTCTCGATGAAATCGCGCACCGGATCGCCGAACTTCCACAGCAGCGCCGCCTCGAGATAGAAGCGCGCGCCGCGGGTGATGAGGCACAGCAAGACGAAGAGCGGGAAATTGTAGCCGGCGAGACCGGATGCAATGGTCACGATCTTGAACGGGATCGGTGTCAGCCCCTTGATGAGGATGAACCACGCGCCCCATTCGGCATAGGAGGCGCGGAAGGCATCGGCCTTCTCGCCATAGCCATAAAGCTCGATCAGCCACAGGCCGACGGTGTCATAGAGCAGCGCGCCGATGAGATAGCCGAGCATGCCGCCGGCAACCGAGGTCAGCGTGCACCAGCCCGCCAGCATCCATGCCTTCGCCCGCCGGGCGAGGATCATCGGCACCAGAAGCACATCGGGCGGGATGGGAAAGAAGGAGCTCTCGGCAAAGGAAACCGCGCCAAGCGCCCAGAACGCATTGGGCTTCTGGGCGAGATTCATGGTCCAGTTGTAGAGGGGGCGCAGCATGAAAAAACAATCTCGTTGCGGTGCAATATGCGGACCCTAGCAGGCGCTGCGTGCACCGTCCACGCGCGCGCCAACGAAAACGGCCGGCGATCCGATCGCCGGCCGTTCAGAACTGCGTGACGCGCCGCCCGGACACCGGCGCCTCCGTCGAGGAGGCGAAGGCACAGAAGCGGCAGAAAGGACAATGCTCCGGGCGGCCCCCGCAGGGCCTGCCCGGAAGGCTTCCGCAAGGAGGGGGCATCCGGGACGCCCCCCCTTTTCCGGATGCCCGTCGCCGCCTCAGTCGATCGGCAGCACGGCCAGCGACACGATGGCCGGACCCATGAAGCGGTCGGTGCGCGGCGAGACGGCGCCGAGCGGGGCGAAGCCGATC
>JBBSSF010000839.1:0-1123 GCA_038242345.1 Hyphomicrobiales bacterium | reverse complement strand
GAGATCGCGCCGGCCGTCACCAGCGGCGCGCCGGCGGCATAGGTGCCAAGGGTCACGCCGCCATGGGCGCACTGGGAGACGATGGCCACCACCATGCCGTTCGCGACCGCCCGGCCGATGGCGGCGGCGAGCTGCCCGTCGGCGGTGGGTGCCGTGCCCAGCCCGTAGCATTCCAGCAGGAGGGCCGCGGGCCTGAGCGCCAGCAGCGCCTCGACGGCCGCCACCGGCAGGCCCGGGGTGATGCGCAGGGTCAGCACCCGCCCGGCCTCGGCCTCTGCCGGCCGGAGTTCGGGCGCGGAGAGATCGAGGGGGGCGAGCGGGGCGATTTCCAGCCGGCCCCCGGCGCCGCGCCGGCCGAGGGGCGGTGCGTTGGGGGAGGCGAAGGCATCGAAGGCGCGGCTTGACCGTTTCGTGACCCGGGCGCCGGAGAGCAGCAGGCCGCCAAAGGCCACCGCCACCCGGTCCAGCCGCGGATCGCCGGCCGCGGTCAGGGCGTCGATCACATTGTCGAGAGCGTCCGAGCCGGGGAGGCCGAACGGGATCTGGGAGCCGGTGACGACCACGGCGCCGCCCGGATCGCCAAGCTGGAGGGAAAGGGCGGCGGCGGTGTAGGCGAGGGTGTCGGTGCCGTGCAGGACGACGACGCCATCGGCCTCGGTCAGCGCCGCGCGCACGGCCCGGGCGATCCGGGTCCAGTCCGCCGGCACGGCCTCGGCGCTGTCGATGGGGGCCAGATCGCCGGAGAAGGCGAAGGCCGGCACCGGCCGGCCGGAGGCTGCGACCGCCGCGCCGATGAGGGCCGGCAGATCGGGGGAGGGGGCGAAGCCCTCCGGCGTCGGCACCATGCCGATGGTTCCGCCGGCATAAATCACCTGCACCGTCCGTGCCGAAGCCATGAGACTGATCCCCGTTCCCCCTCGCGGACCGCGTCCGGCCCGCCCTGGGCCCCACTTATACCAAAGATCCTTGAAAAGGACTCTTTGGTATTCCGATGCAGATTTCCCATGTCCCTAGGGCATATGAGAAATCTGCTGCCCTTCAGGCGCTAGGTTCTGTTGACAAAGGGATTCCACGAACGGTCCTCATGTGATTCAAGGTTTGCTTCCGAGAGGAGGCACCCCTT
>JBBSSF010000838.1:0-1128 GCA_038242345.1 Hyphomicrobiales bacterium | reverse complement strand
TGCTCCGGGCCGCCCGCGAGGCCGGCCTCGACCCGGTGGTGATCGGCCGGCTGCTCGAGGGCGATGCCGATGCCGATGCCGTCCGGGCGGATGCCGAGGCGGCCCGCCGGCGCGGCGTCACCGGCGTGCCCACCTTCATCGTCGGTGGACGCTATGTGCTGGTGGGCGCGCGCGAAGCCGAGGAAATCGCCAGTCTGCTCAATCAGGTGGCGGCCGGCATCTGACCGGCCGCCGGCCGGCCGCCCTCGGCCGGCTCATACCAAAGATCCTCGAAGAGGACTCTTTGGTATTCCGATGCAGATTTCTCATGTCCTTGGGGCATATGAGAAATCTGCTGTCCTTCAGGCGCCAAGGTGCGGTCAGCACGTCGTGCGCCTGGTATCAGCTCTCGATGACGATCCGCGGTGCCGGGCGGCGCAGGCCGCCGCCGGTGATGGCCGCGCGGACGCCGCCGGCCAGATCGCGGAAGGCCAGCGCCGGGGCGCCTGCCGGATCCGACACCACCACCGGCGTGCCGGCATCGGACTTCTCGCGCACCACGAGGGCGAGCGGGATCTCGCCGAGGAAGGGCAGGCCCAGCTTCTCCGCCTCGCGCCGCACGCCGCCATGGCCGAACACGTCGGACCGGCCGCCGCAATGGGGGCAGACGAAGGTGGACATGTTCTCGACGAGGCCGAGGATCGGCACCTCCACCTTGCGGAACATCTCCAGCCCCTTGCGCGCATCGAGCAAGGCGAGGTCCTGGGGCGTGGAGACGATCACGGCGCCATCGAGGGCGATGGTCTGGGACAGGGAAAGCTGCACGTCGCCGGTGCCGGGAGGCATGTCGATGACGAGCACGTCGAGGGGCGCCCAGGCGCAGTCGAACAGCATCTGCCGCAGCGCCGACACCAGCATCGGACCGCGCCAGACCATGGGCGTGTCGTCGTCGACCAGGAAGCCCATGGACATCGCCTTGATGCCATGGGCGATGTGCGGGATCATCTTGCGGTTCTCGCCGAGCGCCGGCCGGCCGGAAACACCGAGCAGCCGCGGGATCGAGGGGCCGTAGATGTCGGCATCGAGAATGCCGACCCGCAGGCCCGCCTTGTGCAGCGCCAGCGCCAGAGTGACCGACACCGTCGACTT
>JBBSSF010000837.1:0-1132 GCA_038242345.1 Hyphomicrobiales bacterium | reverse complement strand
TAGTATTTTGATTTTGCGCATTTTCTTCACGCGAACCGGTATCCACTTCGCTTGAAAATGCTCTAGCGCCTGAAGAACAGCGAATTTCTCATATGCTCCAATGGCATGAGAAATCCGCATTTGAATGCCAAAGAGTCCTCTTCGAGGATCTTCGGTATGACTGTCCGGCGGGGGAGGATCTGCCGGAAGGCATCTCCCGATTGTGATGCGGGGGAATGCCCGTTTGCCGTTTATAGCCCGGATCCCGGCGGCGCAGCCCCTGTCGGCGTGCGCGGCCCGACGTCGCAAGCCCGCCGGGCCGGGAAAGAGGGCTGCTGTCTGGCGGGCGTTCGCCGGTCGCGCGCCCCGGGGCAGGCGGCTATGGTGAAGCGGTCCGTCGCCGGGAATCGGCCGGGCGGGCGGGGCAGCGGGACCGGGGCGGGCGATGACGTCGGACATGGTGGTGGATCTGGAATCGGTCCGGGCGGCCCGGGCGGCGATCGCGGGGCAGGTGATCGAGACGCCCTGCCTGCCGTCGCGCACCCTGTCGGCGCTGGTCGGGGCCGATGTCGCGCTGAAATTCGAGAATCTCCAGTTCACCGCCTCGTTCAAGGAGCGCGGTGCGCTGAACCGGCTGCTGTCGCTGACCGAGGCCGAGCGGGAAAAGGGCGTGGTGGCGGTCTCGGCCGGCAATCATGCGCAGGGTGTTGCCTATCATGCCCTGCGGCTCGGCATCCGGGCCACCATCATCATGCCGGCGACGGCGCCGGCGGTGAAGGTCGGCCGGGTGCGGGCCTTCGGTGCCGACGTGATCCTGCATGGCGAGACCTTCGCCGATGCGGCCGCCCTGCTGCCGGCCTTCATCGCCGAGCATGGTGCGACCCTCATCCATCCCTTCGATGATCCCCAGGTCATCTCCGGTCAGGGCACCGTCGCGCTGGAAATGCTGGAGGCGATGCCGGATCTGGAGGTGCTGGCGGTGCCGGTCGGCGGCGGCGGGCTGATTTCCGGCATCGCGGTGGCGGCCAAGGCGCTGAAGCCGTCGATCCGGGTGATCGGCGTCCAGAGCGAGCGCTTCCGCGGCATGGCCGAGGGCCTCGGCAAGAGCGGCCCCGGGGAGGGTGGCGCGTCCATCGCCGAGGGCATCGCGGTG
>JBBSSF010000836.1:0-1135 GCA_038242345.1 Hyphomicrobiales bacterium | reverse complement strand
CCATGAAGATCCACGGGCCGCCGAACCAGCCGAAATAGCCGATCGAGAAAAACAGGGCGCGCATGCCCTGATTGAAGTTGCTGCCGGCCGACACCGTCATCTCGGTGGCGCGGCCGATGCCCTCCTCCCAGGCGGCCGTTCCGCGCTCGGAGGCCGGCGGAACCGCGCCGATCAGGATCGCGGCATAGTTGAACAGCCGGTAGGACCAGCCGAACTTGAAGAAGGCATAGGCATAGACCAGCATCAGCACGATCACCTTCACCTCCCAGACCGGCCGGACCGACTGGAGCTGGGCGGCGGTGACATCGGAAAAGACCTGCACGAGCTGGTCGCTGGCGTTCAGCAGGGTGAAGGCGGCGCCGATGGCGATCATGGTGGTGGAGGCGAAGAAGGCCGTGCCGTTCTGCAGGCCGTTCATGATGCTGGCATCCATGATGCGCTGCTCGCGGCCGGCCATGATGCGGATCCAGGCCCGCCGCTGCTCGTCCATGAGGCGCGAGAGGCAGCGCGCACGAATGGGGCTCCAGTCGACCAGCACCGCATGGACGACCCAGGAGAGCCAGAACACCGACAGTGCCAGCCAGTCCAGCCCGGTGAGATAGTTCATGGATCCCTCCCCCGGCGGCTCTGCCCCGGTCGCCGCGGGCCCGCCCCGTCCTGCTCCCGCTTTCTCTATAGCCCGACCGCCCGTCCGGGTGAACGGCTCCCCGCCTTCGCCGGATTGGCACTCGACGCGCCGCAAAATCCGACTAGAAATCGGCCGGACCCGAATCATCCCGCCCGGAGAACGCCCGCCATGAGCGATGCCATCCGTCAGGCCGTCCTTGCCCGTCTTGCCCGGATGCCGGGCCCCGATGGCCGGGGCGATCTGGTCTCGCTCGGCCTCCTGTCCGACATCTTCGTGTCCGATGGCCGCGTTGCCTTCTCGATCACCGTGCCGGCCGATGCCGCCGCCCGGCTGGAGCCCTTCCGCCGCGAGGTGGAGAAGACGGTGGCCGCCGTGCCCGGCGTCGAGCGCGCGATGATCGCGCTGACCGCCGAGAAGGCGCCGGGCGGCGCCGGAGCCGCCCCGGCCCGGCCGGCAGCCGGCGGCGCGGCCGGGCGCACCAGCATTCCCGGCGTCGCCCATGTGGTG
>JBBSSF010000835.1:0-1138 GCA_038242345.1 Hyphomicrobiales bacterium | reverse complement strand
GCCCTCAACGCCCATCTGCGCCCCCATCGGGTCAGCCTTCTGGCGGCAGGCCCGGTGGCGGATGATTTCGACGCCCGCCGCTCGGCCATCGCCCGGCACTATCGCTATGACGTGCTGGCCCGCCGCCCGCCCGCCGCCACGCTTTCCGGCCTCGTCTGGCATGTCGCCCGGCCGCTCGATGTCCCGGCCATGCACGCCGCCGCCCAGCGGCTCCTCGGCCGGCACGACTTCTCCACCTTCCGCGACAGCCAGTGCCAGGCGAAAAGCCCGATCCGCACCCTCGACCGGCTCGATGTCATCGCGGGTCCCGGCGACATCGTGTCGGTGCACGCTTCGGCCCGCTCCTTCCTGCACTCCCAGGTGCGCTCCCTCGTCGGCTCGCTGAAGCTGGTGGGGGAGGGGAAGTGGACGGCGGACGATCTGGCCGACGCCCTTGCCGCCGCTGACCGGAAGCGCTGCGGCACCGTCGCGCCGCCGGACGGGCTCTATCTGACCACCGTCGACTATCCGGGCTGACAGAATGCAACTGGCGGCGCCCGGGAGAGCGCCGCCAGCGTCGAGGGTTCAGATGTGGCCGCGGGGCTTCAGCCGCCGGCGGCCTGATAGATGGCCGGGCGCACGTCCTCGTCGGCAGCGTCCGCCGTGCCGGCGTTGGTCGGGCCGGTCAGCGGCAGGCCGAGGGCCGTCCACGTCTCCACCAGCGCATGGGCGAGAGTGTCGATCAGCGCGTCGTCATGGAAGGGCGTCGGCGTGATGCGCAGGCGCTCGGTGCCGCGCGGCACCGTCGGGTAGTTGATCGGCTGGATGTAGATGCCGTGGACATCCAGCAGCCGGTCGGTGGCCGCCTTGCACAGCTCGGGATCGCCGACGCGCACCGGCACGATGTGGGTGGACGACGGCATCACCGGCAGGCCGGCTGCGGCGAGAACCGCCTTGGCCCGGGCGGCCTGGCGCTGCTGGCCATCGCGCTCGGCCTGAGAGGTCTTCTGGGGGCGGATGGAAGCCGCGGCCGCGGCGGCCAGCGCCGGCGGAATGGCGGTGGTGAAGATGAAGCCCGGCGCATAGGAGCGGATGGCGTCGATCACCGGCATGTCTTTGCCGGCGCCAAGGAGGTTGATGAGACCGGCTGCCGTGCGCG
>JBBSSF010000834.1:0-1146 GCA_038242345.1 Hyphomicrobiales bacterium | reverse complement strand
CTGAAACCACGCCTGCGGGGTGAGTGCGGGCACGCCGAGATCCGGCCCGGTGACGTGCTTCGGGCTGCGGAAGGTGAGCATGCGGGCATAGGTGATCCTCGGCCCCTCCCGGCCGGGTTCGGCCCGGTCGAGCACGAGGATGTTGGTCACCTTCTCGCGCATCAGCCCGAAGGCGGTGGCAAGCCCGCCCTGTCCCGCGCCGAGGATCAGCACGTCGTGCACATGGGTGCCCGAGGGATGGGTGACGGGGGCCACCCAGTCCATCACGGGATAATCGAGAAGGGCCCGCTCGCGCCGCACCCGGGCCGCCAGTGCCGTCAGCCGCTCCCCGGCATCGGGCAGGGGCACGGGCAGCGGGTGAAGGCTCACGCCTGTTCCGGGCATGGCTTCGCCTCGGTCAGGGCCGGGATGCGGTGCGGCTCCAGCGGGATGACATCGAGATCAATGTCGTTATAGGCGCGGATTTCCGAGAGATAGCGGTCGGCATCGGCCAGCCAGAAGAAGCGGGTGAGGCCGCCGAGCAGGCGCTCGATGCCATATTTCATGCCAGTGAGGGAGGCGCCGGAAAAGCCGACCGAAGCCGTCGCCACATAAGTGAAGTTGTGGATGTTGGCGAGCCACGGCGCGCTGCCCGGCACCTTCTCCTGAAAGGCGAGATCGCCGGCCAGATAGGGATATTGCGCGACGGGGCTGGTCTCCTGGCCGGCCGGCGGGGTGAAGCGGTCGCGCCAGAGGGCGATGGCATCGGCAAAGGAGGTGAGCTCCGGCCGCTGGCCGACATCCACGGTGTAGCCGGTGCCGATCACCAGGAAATCGAACAGGTGGGTCGAGCCGTCGCTGAGGGTCACCTCCACATCGTCGCCGACCATCTTCAGGTCGGTCCAGGTGACACCGGTGGTGATGCGGTAGCTCTCCTGGGCGGCGCAGCGGTTGACGCCATCCTGGGTCGGCGGCTGGCCGTTCTGGGTGATCGCCTGCATCCACTGCCAGCGCGCATCATCGTCCATGGAGCCGAAATGGCGCAGGAAGCCGGATTTCTCCATCCAGCGGAACGGGTTCACGCACGGGATCTGCGCCCGGCGCACGAACTGGTGCACCAGCGACGCCCCCATCTCTGCGGCGGTCGCCGCGGTATCGAAGGCCGAG
>JBBSSF010000833.1:0-1155 GCA_038242345.1 Hyphomicrobiales bacterium | reverse complement strand
TCCGACCGGAGGCGCGGCGATCCGCCCGGCATGTTGCACCTCTGCCGCGAATGATAGCACGTGCCCGCGCGCTCGTCCGCAGCTCATGAACGGGTCCGGCGGCCCGAAAGCCGCCGGACGAACCCTCAGGCAGCAATCCCGAGCGTCTTCTGGACGTCCGTCAGGGCGGCGACCACATCGGTGCCGACCGAAACGAAGCCGTCGATGCCGGCGGCCTTGTAGGCCGCTTCCGCATCTCCCGGCCGCCCGGCCAGATGGACCAGCACCGCACCCGCCGCCTTCAGCGCCTTCGCCGTCGGCTCGGCCAGCTCGGCATAGACCGCATCGGAGGAGCAGATGCAGGCGATCTTCGCCCCCGAGGCCTTGAAGGCCTCCGCGGCCGCTTCTGCCGTCAGGAAGCCGTCCGTGGTGATGGCCACCACGCCGCCGGCCTCGTAGAAATTCTTCGCCCAGGTGGCCCGCGCGGTGTTGGTCGCGATCGAGCCGAGCGCGGCCAGGAACACCTTCGGCGAGCCGGCCTTGGCGGCAGCGGCCCGCAGCGCCTCATAATCGGCGGAGATGCGGGTGGAGGGCAGCGGCGCCACCGAGACACCGGCGCCGATCGTCACGGCGCGACCAATGTCGGCCAGCGACGCGCCACCGGCCATCGCCGCGATCATGTCGTCATAGCTTGCCAGCGACACCGCCTTCGGCGCCGGCTCGGCAGGCAGCGCGCCCACTTCGGCCACCGCCACCGGGGCTTCCGTCACGTTCGGGAATTCCGACGTGCCGGTGAGCGGGATCTTGCGCTTGGCAATTCCGGCGCGCCGGGCCGCGGCAGCGGCCGCCACCTTGGTCGCCAGCGAGCCCGAGAGGATGGCCGCTTCCATGCCGCCTTCCGCCTCGATGGCGCGGAACAGGTCCCACGCCTTCTCGCAGAGCGTCTCGGTCAGCGTCTCGATGGCGCCGGAGCCGGCGGCCGGATCGACGACCCGGGCGAGATGGGATTCTTCCAGGAGGATGAGCTGGGTGTTGCGCGACACCCGGCGGGCGAAGGCATCGGGCACGCCCAGCGACTGGGTGAAGGGCAGCACCGTCAGGCTGTCGACGCCGCCGACGCCGGCGGCAAAGGTGGCGACGGTTGCGCGCAGCATGTTCACCCACGGATCAAGGCTC
>JBBSSF010000832.1:0-1165 GCA_038242345.1 Hyphomicrobiales bacterium | reverse complement strand
GTTTTCCGGACTTCGGCGACAAGGTGGTCTCGATGTATGCGCGCCCGATGAGCGTGCGTGAGATTCGGATGCATCTCGAGGAGATTTACGGCATCGACGTGTCGCCCGACCTGATCTCGGCGGTGACCAGCGCGGTGCTGGAAGAGGTGGCGGAATGGCAGAACCGCCCGCTGGACGCCTGCTATCCCCTGCGTCGTCGGGGAAACGATCCCCGGATCGTTTCCTGATCCTCCTCCATCTTCGACGCGATCCGGGTCAAGATCCGCGACGAGGGCTTCGTCCGGAGCGAGCCGTCGAGGCGCCATCGGTTCGAGCCCGAGGGCGAGCGCCGTCTACATCGCCTTGGGCATCCTGCCGGATGGCACCAAGGAGATCCTCGGCCTGTGGGGAGATCCTCGGCCTGTGGATTGAGCAGACCGAGGGCGCCAAGTTCTGGCTGCGGGTGATGAACGAGCTGAAGGCGCGGGGGCTGGGCGACATCCTCATCGCCGTCGTGGACGGCCTGAAGGGCTTCCCGGAGGCGATCAACGCGGTGTTTCCCAGAGGCCGTGGTACAGACCCTGTATCGTGCATCTGATCCGCCACTCGATGAACTTCGCCTCCTGAAAAGATCGCAAGGAGGTCGCTCAGGCGCTTCGGGCCGTCTACCGTGCCAAGGACGCCGACGCGGCCGCCACGGCGCTGGACGCTTTCGAGGAAGGCCTTTGGGGAACGAAATATCCGGCCATAGGACCCGCCTGGCGGCGAAACTGGCACCTGGTCATCCCGTTCTTCGCCTTCCCGGAGGGTGTCCGCCGGATCATCTACACAACCAACGCGATCGAGGCGCTGAACTCGAAGCTGCGCCGGGCTGTGCGCGCCCGCGGCCATTTCCCGAATGACGACGCCGCCACCAAGCTGCTATATCTGGTTCTCAACCGCGCGGCGCAGGACTGGAAACCCCCGCCCCGCGAATGGACCGAGGCCAAGACCCAATTCGCCGTCATGTTCGGCGAGAGGTTCGTCAGCCAATGACGAGAACCGGCCTCGCACACAAAATACCTGACCGTCCCGCCAGAGGGGGGCCTACACCATGAAGGCTGCCCGCTTCCCGGCCTGCAAGAGCCTCTCAGGCTTCGACTTCGCCGCCAGTGAGATCAACGAGGTCACGCGGTGCGCCGGCTTT
>JBBSSF010000831.1:0-1171 GCA_038242345.1 Hyphomicrobiales bacterium | reverse complement strand
GGACAGCATGGAAGCGGCCGCCCGGCGCAATGCCCACCGGCCGCTCCTCAAGATCAAGCTCGGCGGACCGGGCGATCTCGACCGGCTGGCGGCGGTGCGGCGCGGTGCGCCGGCGGCCCGGCTGGTGGTCGACGCCAACGAGGGCTGGACCGGAGACTTCCTCGCCGAGGGGCTGGCCGCCTGTGCCGCGGCCGGCGTGGTGATGGTGGAACAGCCCCTGCCCGCCGGTCAGGACGGGCTGCTGGCCCGCATCGCCCGGCCGGTTCCGGTGTGTGCCGACGAGAGCCACCATTGCGCCGCCGACGTCGCGGGGCTTGCCGACCGCTATGATGCGGTGAACCTGAAACTCGACAAGGCCGGCGGCCTCACCGAGGCGCTGAAGGTGGTGGCGGCGGCAAAGGCCGCGCATCTCGGGCTGATGGTCGGCTGCATGGTGTCGTCGTCGCTGGCCATGGCGCCGGCCCAGCTGGTGGCCGACGGAGCCGATGTCGTCGATCTCGACGGACCGCTGCTCCTCTCCGAGGACCGCACGCCGGGCCTCGTCTATCACGGCTCCCTGGTGGACCCGGCCGATCCGGCGCTCTGGGGGTAAATGGATACCCCCTAAGCCAGAAAGTATTGCAAACAAGCGTTATCCCACGTTGACCATATAAATTTTGCCCAATGTCTATTTATCATCTAAATTCAATCCCGCAGGGAAGCGCCTTCGAATAGCAAAATATGCAACAATTGCCATGAAAATATATGCAATACCAGATATTATTAGCATAATTCTTGTATATATCGTATCAATATCTCCTCTTATTATGTATAATTGGCTGCGATCCGGTAGAAATGAAAGAATAATAAGACAGGTGCCGATTATGAATGTAATTGTAGCTACTTCCCAACTTGGTCTTAATATTCGACGCAACGCTGTCCCTATAGCTGAGCGCTTCTTATCGTCATCTATAAAATATTGATAATAGGAATATTCTCCGCAATCCTTTACCCCCTTGGGAACCCCCATGATCGCACCACCAAATTCCGGCTTAATAAAATCACTTGTATGCAATACTTTAATTAGAAAGCCATCTCGGGCATCTAAGTAAGAAAAACCAAAATTCAATTTTGAATTTTCCGTCCTTGAAATTTCAGTATGTGCGTCAATAGATTTTTTTGTTGTTTTTAT
>JBBSSF010000830.1:0-1173 GCA_038242345.1 Hyphomicrobiales bacterium | reverse complement strand
GACGAGCGCGCGCCATCGAGCTGGCGGCCGCCATGGTTGGAGACGACCACGGCATCGGCGCCGCTCTCGGCGGCCTTGCGGGCGTCCTCGACGTCCAGCACGCCCTTGAGGATCAGCTTGCCCGGCCACATCGAGCGGATCCAGGCCACATCCTCCCAGGAGAGCGACGGATCGAACTGGCCGGCGATCCACTGGGAGAGGGTGGTCAGGCTGTCGGCGCCGGGCACCTTGTCGGCGAGGTTGCCGAAGGAATGGCGCTTGCCGAACAGCACGCTCATGGCCCAGCGCGGCTTGAAGGCGACATCGATGGCGTTGGCCAGCGTCAGCTTCGGCGGCACCGAGAGGCCGTTCTTGATGTCGCGGTGGCGCTGGCCCTGGATCTGGAGATCCAGCGTCAGCACGAGGGCGGAGCAGCCGGCGGCCTTGGCGCGCTCGACGAGGGAGCGGCTGAACTCCCGGTCGCGCATCACATAGAGCTGGAACCAGAACGGCTTCGTCGTCGCCGCCTTCACGTCCTCGATGGAGCAGATGGACATGGTGGAGAGGGTGAAGGGAATGCCCGCCTTCTCGGCGGCACGCGCGCCGTGGATCTCGCCATCGCCATGGAACAGGCCGGTGAGCCCGGTGGGCGCGATCGCCAGCGGCAGGGAGGTCGGCTGGCCGATCAGCGTCGTGGCCGTGGAACGGCGGGAGACATCCACCATCACCCGCTGGCGCAGCGCAATGGCATCGAGATCGCGCTTGTTCGCGGCAATCGTCGTCTCGGTGTAGGAGCCGCGGTCGGCATAATCGAAGATCGCGCGCGGGATCCGGCGCTTGGCGATGGAACGCAGGTCCTGAATGGTGGTGATGGCCGTCATCGTCGCAAATCCGCTGTCGGGCAGGGGCGGGAAGGCCGGCCCGATCGGGTCCGGCGGCGGCAGGCGCCCCGTCGTCAGGTGCGGGGCAGGCGGGCGGCACAGGCCGGGCCGTGTCTGGTCAGATTTGTTTACCGGTCAATTTTTCTGACCGCAAGGCTGCGCGGCGGACAAGTTCATGCCAGAGTGGAGCATGCCGTTCCGGTCCGGGCGGGGAAGCCGGGGAGATCGCCCTTGCCTCGCCTGTGCCGTCCGGCCGTCCCCCAAGCGGAGCCGCTGCCCGAAGATGATCGACCCTGTCCATGCGCCCCGTCTT
>JBBSSF010000829.1:0-1173 GCA_038242345.1 Hyphomicrobiales bacterium | reverse complement strand
CATCCGAGCATCTCCACGTGATCCGCGTGCATGACGCCACGAAATTCTCCCCATTGCGCGGAGCTAAGCGGAACCATTCCGTCGTTATTTTCGGAAATAGTGCGCCCATAGGATTTGAGCCAGAACGGAAGCTCGTCAGCAGGGCGGCAGCTCGCGTAGGAAGCGTAATTCACATCCTCCCGGTCGGGGATGGACATGCCTGCGCATGCCATCGGGGTCAGCTCATCCAGCCCCGGCCGGCCGATATGCCGGAACCAGGCCGGAATCAGTCCACGCGATTCGAGCATCCATGCCGCCAATGGGCTGCCACGGTGCGGTGTGGAAACAGTCAGCAAGCTTTTTATGCGGCGATCCGGATCGAGATAGGTAATCAGGTATCTGGCATCCAGACCGCCCATGCTATGCGCAACTAAGGCAAAGGCGGATGTGTTGCCGCGAAGAAGTTTTGCGGCAAGCGTCTCCGCCCGCTCGGCTATGGTGCCGGCGGGGGGCACTTCCGGGATGAGGGGCGTAATATGCATATCGCGCAACGCTCCTTTTACGCCGCGAAAATATTCAATAGGTCCTCTATGTGAGAAACCGAGAAAGCCGTGCAACAGAGCCAGTGTAGGGTGTGACATAAAAAATTTCTTATAAGAAAACCGGGCGAGCCGCATCAGCGGCAGAGGCTGCAGCTTGCACACCTTGCCCAAGCACAGGCCGAACTGCGTTATGGCCATCCTCTTTTTCATACTAGACGATCTTCGGGATTCGGGCGATATCGAATATTATGCCATTAACATCAGTGGCCGTGAGAAAGTAATTTCTTCACCGTCCTCCAATGATAGACTCGTCTTTTTCCTCTTGTTTTACGATACAAGCGCACGAGGAACAAGCGGCTGAATCCGGACCTGAACGGACCGAGATCGCGAAACATAAGGAAGCTCTGGATAAGGACGCTCAAAATAAGCAGCGATGATTAAGACCTGCGCGGAAGGGTTAAAGCGGAATATAATTGGACGCGGGTTCATGGTTGACCGGATCGGCACCGATTCTGGCAGCCTGTCGGGCTTGAAGAATCGCAGCGAAGCGGTGGGTAAGGGCAGATTTTGGAGGCCGATAGTTATTCTATTAGTCGAAAAACCGGCGAAATATGAACCGCCCAGATACTTTTGCAGCCGATTTCCTTCAAGT
>JBBSSF010000828.1:0-1180 GCA_038242345.1 Hyphomicrobiales bacterium | reverse complement strand
CAAAGAGTCCTTTTCAAGGATCTTTGGTATGAGTCTCTGCCGCGCCCGGACTTTCCGGGCGCGGTCTCTCCGATGGTGCGAGACCATTCCCCCCCGGCTGCGACGCGCAGGCCCCGCGGGCCCCTCTTGCAACCGGGCCCGGCGCTCCGCTAAGACGGATCTCAACCAGTCTCGTGGGGTGCCCGGTCAAGGGCTGAGAGGCGGATGATCCTCCGCCAACCCGTCGAACCTGATCCGGCTCGTACCGGCGGAGGGATCGAGACGTGGGCACGCCCGCGGGGCCCTGCCGCCCGGTCGTCCGCCCGCAGACCCGCCCTTTCCCCCGCTCCCGGTCCGGATCGGCCGGCGCCCCGGAGACGCTCCGGCACCCGGGCCCTTGCCCCGGGCTGCCCTTCGGGGAAGGAAGAGCCATGTCCGCCGCCCGCCTTGCCGGCCTCAGCCGCCGCGCGCTTCTCGGGGTTGCCCTTGTGGCCACCGGTCTCGGCTTCGCGGGCCCGGTGCGGGCCGCCGGAAAGCCCGAGCTGACCGTCTACACCTATTCCGGATTCTCGGGAAAATATGGCCCCGGTGCCACCATCAGGAAGCGCTTCGAGGAGGTGTGCGGCTGCACGCTGACCTATGTCGCCACCGATGATGCCGCGACGCTGCTGTCGCGCCTGAAGCTGGAGGGCAAGGCGTCGAAGGCCGATGTGGTGCTGGGCCTCGACACCAGCCTGATGGCGGAGGCCGCAGCCTCGGGCCTGTTCCAGCCCCATGGCGTCAGCGTCGGCAAGACCGACGTCCCCGGCGGCTGGGACGACGCCACCTTCCTGCCCTTCGACTGGGGCTGGTTCGCCTTCGTCTATGACAAGAGCAAGCTGGCCACGCCGCCGGCAAGCCTGACGGACCTCATCGAGACCGACGCGCCGGTGAAGATCCTGATCCAGGATCCGCGCACCTCCACCCCCGGCCTCGGCCTGCTCCTGTGGATGCAGGCGGTCTATGGCGATCAGGCGCCGGCGATGTGGAAGAAGCTGGCGCCGAAGATCGTCACGGTGACCAAGGGCTGGTCGGAGGCCTATGGCCTGTTTCTCGATGGCGAGGCCGACATGGTGCTGAGCTACACCACCTCGCCCGCCTATCACCTCCTGGCCGAGAACAAGTCTCAATATGCCGCCGCGATCTTCCCCGAGGGCCATGT
>JBBSSF010000827.1:0-1197 GCA_038242345.1 Hyphomicrobiales bacterium | reverse complement strand
GTGACGATCCGCACGGCATCCGGTTCCAGAGCATATACCACGCGCAGCACCCTGCCGTCGCGCTCCGGGATCGCCAGAAATGCTCGCGTGAGATCCGTGTCGCTCGGGTCAGGCTCCCGTGTTTCCGGGGCCTCCACTGTCCGCGCCACCCACTCTTGCAGCACCTGGCGCTCTTCCATCACGTCGAGGGCGTGCCGGGTGTAGACGATCCGGGGGAGCATCGGGGCTTCATCTTCCGGGTTGCCGCGGCGGCCGGCTCACCCTAACGTGGGCGGCGCCGGCAAATCGCCGGTGAACCATGCCGCTGAAAAGCGAAACGGCCCCAGACCCGGCAAGGTCTGAGGCCGTCAAAATCAGGAAGGGTGTCCCAACCATCGCAGGCGGGACGCTCGCACAAGGTCCGGAGGCTGTCAACGGCCATCGGCCATGATTGCGCAATCAGCGGCGCCATAAGGCGCCCGCAATGAGCTACGCCCTACGGGTCCGAGAGACCCTTGCAGCCCTTCCCCGTCCCGACCGGCTGGCGCTTGTGCCGAGGCTTTGGGGCGATGCCTTGGCCGGCCGGCTCTCCGATGAGGAGGCCGAAGCCCTTGTCGAGCTGGCGCAAGGCGGGGCCCATGAAGGCCCCGCCCCGGCCCACAGGCGCCCGCTGATGCGCGTTCCCAAGCGGCCGACCCCAAGATCCACTGACCGTGAGAAGTCCATCCAGCGGCGGCGGAGGGTCGCCGCATCGGGCGCCATGCCCCCGGCCTTGGCCGCGCACTTCACCCAAGGGCAAGTCGCTACGCTGGCCGTGGTCGCGGGAGAAGTCCGGAAATCAGGATCCTGCCTTCTCGCCGTCGACGCCATCGCAGCCCGGGCCGGCGTCTCGCGCCGGACCGCGCAAGTCGCGCTGCGGACGGCGGAGCGTCTCGGCCTCCTTGCCATCACGGAGCGCCGCTTGTCGGCCTATCGGTGCCAGACGAACCGGGTCACAGTCATTTCCCGCGAATGGCTCGCGTGGCTTCGGATCGGGCCGCCGCAAGGGTGTAAAAATCCGCAAGGCACGGATAGGATTAAATATTCTCCTTCTGGATCACCAGATGGAAACCGCCAGAAGATGCCGGCCAAGCCGGCCGAAGGGCACCGAAACTGGCGAAGCGGGAAGGGCGGCGGATCGCCGCCACTGGCGAGCCGGTGATTGAAAGTTTTCCGCCC
>JBBSSF010000826.1:0-1202 GCA_038242345.1 Hyphomicrobiales bacterium | reverse complement strand
GGCCGGACCGCCCGACGCATGTCCGGAGCCTCTCCCATGACCGACGATGCCCCCTGCCTTACCCGGCCGATCGTGATCGAAGACCTCCTGTCCCGGCCGCGCAACCGGCGCGCGGTGTCCTATTCCCGGCGCCTCGCGGTCGGGGCCTGGACGGCCGACATCCCGGGAACACTGCTGTCCGCCATCCATGTGGCGGTGTGCACCCGGTGCGATCTGGACGGCGCCCTTGCGCTCCCCGATCGCCGGGGTGCGCGACCGAACACCAGTGTCGTGGTGGTGGTGCTCCCGTCCGGGATCGCGGTTGCCGAACGGATCGTCTGGCAGCTCGCCCGGGGCGAAGCGGCCGTGCTGACGCCGGACGAAGAGACCTCCGTCCTCACCTACATCGCGCCGGCCCACCGGCTGCTGATCGACGCACGGTGGACCGTTGCCGCCGGGCTGCCGGGCGAATTGCCGAACTGATCCCCTTCCACCCCCGGACACGGGAGGCCGTCATGACCCAACCCGCCGCGCATCCGTGCCTCTCGTGCCGGCTGCCTGACTGCGACGACCGTTCGCCGCGGTGCGAACTCCGGCGGGCGGCCAGACTCTATGACCGGGCCCGCCGGGGCGAAGAGGTGATGACCGATGAGGTCCGCCATGCGGCCGTCATCGCCTTCCGGGAGTTGTGGGATCTGGAGCGCAAGGCGCGTCAGTCGGAGGCCGGCAAATGAATGCGCCGCTGCCCTCCCTGCCGGCGCCTGACGCCTCCGCCCTGCAGCTCTGGTACAGCGCCCAGGAGATCGCCGATGCCGCCAAGCGGCTGGGGGTGAAGGGTATCCCGTGGTCGGCCCGCCGCGTGCAGAGCCATGCTGCGCGCCATGGATGGGGCGAGCAGCCCGAGACGCTTTCCCGCCCTCGGGCCGCCGTCGGCGGTGGCCGGGAATATCATTTTGACTTGCTGCCGGAGGCATTGCGGGCGGCGCTGGAAGGTGCGCACCGGCGGGCGCTGACGGCGGCGGCTGCCGCGGTGCATGTGGCGGCGGAAGCCGAAAAACGGGCGGTGGCGCGGACAGCATCCGGGCTGACGGCGCGGCAACGTCAGGTGATGGAAGCGCGCGGGGCAATCCTGACGGCGCTCGACGCCTTCCGGATCATGCACGGGGTTTCCGAACGGGCGGCGGCCGTTGCCTTTGGCACACGGCCGGAGGATTTCGGAATCT
>JBBSSF010000825.1:0-1204 GCA_038242345.1 Hyphomicrobiales bacterium | reverse complement strand
GACGGCTGGACCGGCGAGGTGCCGCTCGGCGAGGAGGCGGAAGCCTGGCGGGTGGAGATCCGCGCCGGCGACAGCGTGCTGCGCCGGATCGAGACCACGACTGCGGCGGCCCTCTACCGGGCCGCCGACCAGATCAGCGACTTCGGCCTTCTGCCGTCGACCCTTGCCATTGCCGTGGCCCAGATCGCTGCCGGGATCGGCCCCGGCATCTGGTGCGAAAGGACGCTCGATGTCTGACACCCCGCTCTTCGCGCTGCCCCTGGTGGCTGCCGCCCAGGCGCAGAAGCATGTCACCGTCAACGAGAGCTTCGGCCTCATCGACAGCCTGCTGCATCCGGTTCTCGTGAGCCGCAGCCTTGCCACGCCGCCGGCAAGCCCCGGCGACGGGGCGGTCTATCTGGTGGCGGCCGGGGCCAGCGACGACTGGAGCGGCCATGCCGGCAACCTGGCCCTCGAACAGGGCGGCGGCTGGCTGTTCCGGCCGGTGCCGGACGGCTTCGTCGCCTGGATCGCCGACGAATACCGGCTCGCCCTTCATGCCGGTGGCGTGTGGACGACACTGGCGGCGCGCACGCCCTTCGGCGCCGGCACGATCATCGCCGTGCTGGAGGAGACCGTGACCCTGACGGGCACCGCGGTCGCCTCGTCGATGCTGATGCCAGCCCGCTCGATCGTGCTCGCCGTCTCGTGCCGGACCGTGACTGCGGTCACCGGCGCACCCTCCTATGGCTGCGGCATCGCCGGCGAGCCGACCAAGTTTGGCGGCGGTCTCGGCAGTTCGGCCGGGGCCGTGAATGTCGGCGTGGTCGGCCCGACGGCCCTCTATGCCGACACCCCGATCCGCATCACCGCCACCAGCGGCAGCTTCACCGCCGGCAGCGTGCGGGTGGCGGCCCACCTGCTGGCCTTCGATCCGCCGTCTGCCTGAGGGGCAGGGCAGCCGACCCCGCGCATCTGACACGAGGAGATAACCACCATGGCGACCGACCGCTTTGCCAGCCACGCCATCACCCTGACCGGACCGGCGGAAGACGCCATCCCGATCGTGCCTTCGGACAGCGCCGACCTGTCCGAGGCGATCCGGGCGATCCGGCTGTCCGCCACCGGGTCCGCCGGAACCGTGCGCGTCACCACCCGCGCCGGCGCGGTGGGGGCCCGGCCGATGGCCCGGGGCGGACAGTGGCCCGGGCGGGTGGTGGGGGTG
>JBBSSF010000824.1:0-1204 GCA_038242345.1 Hyphomicrobiales bacterium | reverse complement strand
TCATTGGTGTTTCCTCCCCGACTGGTCCGCTTTCATTGCGGCCTCGACAGGATCAGGGCCCCGGACATCCATGGCCGCCGCCTGTGAGACCGACACTATTCATCCGGATGCTCGGGCGGAATGACTGAAAGAGCGGGGATTTGCGAGGCAAAGTGCAGGCTTTTGCGAGCTTTGCGAGGAGGGCGACCGGATGAAGACGCTCCCGTGCCGGGAAAGAGCCTTCGCGCGGCAGCATATAAAGATATCCTTATATCCTCTCTTGACACGCCCGGCGGCGGGGGTCAGGTTGGCCGCGTCGTGGTTCTCCGGGTCGGTTCCGATCCGGAGCTAAGAGGGAAACCGGTGCGGCCGGATCGCTGATCCGCCCCAAGGCCGGTGCTGCCCCCGCAACTGTAAGCGGCGAGCCGAGGTCCATCTGCGGTCACTGGGAGTTCCCGGGAAGGCCGGACCGGAAGCGATGACCCGCGAGCCAGGAGACCTGCCGCGATCCGAAAGACTGTCCACGGGCGGGGTGTCCCGGTGGCGGGCCTGCGGTCTGGCCGGCATCTCCCCGGCCGGGTGATGCAGGCTGCCCGGCTGCCCCGTCCGCATTGCAAGCGGAAGGGCTTCAATCGTGACATGCACCGCCATTCCCGTCGCCACTCTGGGCACGCCCCGGATCGGCCTGCACCGGGAGCTGACGATCGCCCTGGAAGACCACTGGGCCGGCAGGACCTCGGTCGCCACCCTCCTGAAATCGGTCGCCGGCCTCAGGGCCGACAGCTGGGCCCGCCAGCGCGCCCGGGGCGTCGACATCATCCCGTCCAATGATTTCTCGCTCTATGACCACGTGCTCGACACCAGCGTGATGCTGGGCGCCGTGCCCGAGCGCTTCGGCTGGCGCGGCGGCGTGGTGCCGGTGCCGACCTATTTCGCCATGGCCCGCGGTCTCGAACGCGAGGAGCACGATGCAGCCTCTCACGGGGCTCATGACGGGGCCTGTGCCCGCGCCGCCGGCGGGGACGGGATCCCGGCACTGGAAATGACCAAGTGGTTCGACACGAACTACCACTACATGGTGCCGGAATTTTCGCCCGGGCAGCGTTTCGGGCTCTCCTCGCTCAAGCCCGTCGATGAGTATCGCGAGGCCCGGGCGCTCGGGATCGAGACGCGGCCGGTGCTTCTGGGGCCGGTGACCTATCTGCGGCTGGGCAAGGGCAGCGTT
>JBBSSF010000823.1:0-1226 GCA_038242345.1 Hyphomicrobiales bacterium | reverse complement strand
CGGCAGCAGGATGCGCAGGCGCCGGACCCGGCCGGAATGACGCTGGGCCGCCCGCTGCGCCTGGGACAGGCCGGACGCGGCCTCCGGCTCGGGGACATCTGTCGGCGGGGGAGGCGCGGCCGGACGCGGCGCGGAGGCGATGCTCATGACGGAAATCCCGGTCGTCTCCCTGAAGGCTGGCAGCGGGCAGCCGGTCCGCGGCCGTCCAGTCCGGCGAATGTCGCACATCCCGCCCGGAGAGGGCGGGAAATCCGCATCCCGCGCGCCCGGAAGACGAAGAGGTCGTCCGCCGGACCGTCCGCTTGGATCCGCGATGCGCCGCTGACGCATCCGGAACGCGGGCGACCGCCCGTCCATACGGGAACGCCCGCTGGCGGCCGGCCGGGCCGGCCGCCGGGAGAGCCTCAGGAGTGGGCGAGGATATCCACCTCCGCCCAGCCCAGGAGATCGAGCTTCACCCGCGCCGGCAGGAAACGGAAACAGGCCTCGGCGAGTTCCGTCCGTCCTTCGCGTTCGAGCATGACATCAAGTCGCGCCCGCAGCGCATGCAGATGCAGCACGTCCGAGGCGGCATAGGCGAGCTGGGCCTCGGTGAGGGTGTCCGCGCCCCAGTCGGAACTCTGCTGCTGCTTGGAGAGATCGACCCCGAGCAGCTCCCGGCTCAGGTCCTTGAGGCCATGCCGGTCGGTATAGGTACGCACCAGCCGCGAGGCGATCTTGGTGCAGTATGCCGGCTCCGGCATGATGCCGAAGGTCTTGTACAGGATGCCGAGATCGAAGCGGGCGAAGTGGAACAGCTTCGTCACGGCCGGATCGGCGAGGAGCCGGCAGAGATTGGGCGCCTCGGTCTGGCCCTTCTCGATCTGCACCACGTCCGCCGAGCCGTCGCCGGGCGACAGCTGCACCACGCACAGCCGGTCGCGATGCGGGTTGAGGCCCATCGTCTCGGTGTCGATGGCAACCACCGAACCGTAGTTGCTGAGGTCGGGCAGGTCGCCCCGATGCCGCCGGATCATCTTGGAAATTGATCTGTTCCCGTTATGGTCGCTTGTCTGTAGCATCGGGCCGCCGCCCCGTCCAGCGCCCGGGACTTGCCGGGCCGGCCGCGGGCGGGTGTGTCCCGGTCGATGCCAGTATGGGACGGGAGGCTTTATATTCAGTAATCTGCAGGCGCGAACGTGAAAATCGGCCCGCATTGCCGCTGCGGCGGCCGGCGGGCCGGGGGG
>JBBSSF010000822.1:0-1237 GCA_038242345.1 Hyphomicrobiales bacterium | reverse complement strand
CCTCGCCGCGTCGGGCGGCGGTCTGCGTGATGCCGACGAGCGGGGAGCGCAGATTGCGCTCCACGTCGACGGCCAACGCCTTGAGGGGAGACACGTAGAGCACCCGGGTGCCGCGCGGCTCGGCCGGGCCGATGTCGAGATCGCCCTGAAGCCGGGAGACCATGTCCTGCAGCACGGCAAGGCCGATGCCGCGCCCCGACAGGGTGTCGACCGCCCGGGCCGTGGAGAAGCCGTCGCGCAGCAGCAACCGGGCGAGATCCACATCCCCGGCGGTGGCGGCGGCGGCCTCGCTCAGCAGGCCGCGGGCAACGCCGATCTCCCGGATGCGCGGGAAATCGAGGCCCCGGCCGTCATCGGTCACCGTCACCCGCAGGCGCGGGCCGTCGATGGCGAGCGCCATTTCCAGCCGGGTGTCGCCGGAAAGGCCGGCGGCGGCCCGCTCCACCGGCGTGTGGGCGCCATGGCCGATGGCATTGCGCAGCACGTGCATCAGCGGATCCTTCAGGGCCTGAAGGATCATCCGGTCGGCCTCCAGCGCCAGGCCGCTGGTGACGAAGGTGACCGGCCGGCCGGTTTCCCGGGAAAGATCGCGCACCATGCGCTGGAAGCCCGAGAACACCTCCTCGGCCGGCACGAGCCGGGTCTGCTGGACGCCGGTCTGGAGCGCGTCGACCAGCTGGCGCAGCCGCCAGGCCTCGTGGCTCTGGGCCCGCACCATCTGGCCCGTGCTGCGGGTGACGGTGGCCAGCCCCTTGTCGAGGGCATCGACCAGGGTGACCATCGCCTTCGGCATGTGCGGAAGACCGTGGCGGATGGCCGTGCGCAGCTGCGCCCAGTCCCGGGCGAGGCGGCCAAGATCCGCCTCCAGCCCGGCAAGATCGCCGGCCAGCCGGGTCTGGAGGCCGGTGCGCGCCAGAAGCTGGCCACCGATGGCGGTCAGCGCATCAAGGGTCTCGGAATGAACCCGGACCACCTCGTCGCCGCTGCGCAGCATGGCTGGTGCTGCCGGCTCGGAGGCCGGCGGCTCGGCCGGCCGGGGGGTGGCGACAGGTGCCGGGGTCGGCGGTGACGGAAGAGGGGCGGCGGGGGCCGGTCGCGGCGGCTCCGGAGGTGCCGATGCCGGGGGCGAGACGGAAAGCGGGGGCGCGGCGGGGGGCGCCGGCGGATGGGGAAGCGGTTCGGGCGCCGGGGAGGTGGCTGGCGCGGTGGCTGCCGGTGCCACGGCCGGGGGGGCGGG
>JBBSSF010000821.1:0-1246 GCA_038242345.1 Hyphomicrobiales bacterium | reverse complement strand
GACAGGCGCAAGAAAGAGGGCCGTTCCGAAACCATGTTCGGAAGAGTGCCGGTGCGAATGCCGGGGTCAACCCGGGAGATGGGACATTCACCCGGTCTTGACCTTCCCGCGCTGGAACCTCCCATTTGAGGTGCATGAGGCAATCCTAGGAAGAACCATGCGCTTTCAGATCCCCAACATGAGCTGTGGTGGCTGCGCTCGCGGCGTCACCCGTGCCATCGAGTCCGTCGATGCGAATGCCCGCATGGCCATCGATCAGGCCAGCCGAGAAGTCGAGGTCTCGACAGATCTGCAAAGTCAGCAGATCATCGCGGCTCTGGCGGAGGCAGGTTACCCTGCCACACCAACAGCGGCCTGATCGCACGTCCTCGCTAATGTGGTCCGGCGGGCGCAGCGCTCCCGCCGGATTCCGGCATTACGTCAAGGAGCGCCCCATGTCCCGAGATACTCCCCCTCAGTCGCGTGCACAGGAGAGCGACATTCACGTCTGCCCCATGCATCCGGAAGTTCGTCAGACCGGCCCCGGCCGCTGCCCCAAATGCGGGATGCATCTGGTGCCCGAGGCACAGGCCGCCCAGGCGCCGGCGATCCGTCCCTGCCGGTGCAGCCGCTGCCAGAGCCGGCCCTGCGCTGCGGACACGGGCGCCCCGGCCGACATCACCACAGCGTGAAAGACGCGGATGGTCTCGCCGGTCAGCCAGCGCCGGAGCATCGCGACGGTCGCCTCCGGCAGCTCGGCCCAGACCCCGCCCGTCACCACCCGCGGGTCGCCATAGAGCCCCACCAGCGACTGGGCGAGATAGGCGATCCCTTCCGGATCCGGATCCGCCGCCTGCCAGGGGGCGAGGATCGCCTCCAGCGCCGGGGCGGCCCCGGAGAGGCGCGGCGGGCGCAGGGGATCCGGCTGCAGCCAGCCGAGCAGCCGGTCCACCGCCTGCCGCTCGCCGAGCCGGGGCGCGAGGCGGGCGACGAAGGCGCGGTGGGCGTGGTCCATCACCCCCGGCGCGTGGGGGGCGCGCAGGCCGAGCAGGCGCAGCCCGTGCCACGGGTCGATCAGGGTCATCATCCGCCCGGCGATCGCCTCCGGCGCCCGCTCGGGATCGAGGATTTCCGGGATGTCGGTGAGGAGCCGGCGCCAGCGCAGGCCGAGACGCGGCCGGGCAGCGGCGAGAGCGGCGGCCAGCGCCCGGGTGGGCGGGGCGCCCGGCTGATAGCTGCCGCGATTGCCCGGCACCATGCCGCCCAG
>JBBSSF010000820.1:0-1248 GCA_038242345.1 Hyphomicrobiales bacterium | reverse complement strand
TCTAAGGGGCCCTCCTCGATCACGCAGACCGTTGCCGGCAGGCTGTCGATGTGTGTCAGCACATCGATCAGATAAAGCTCCGCCCCGCCGATCTCCACAGCCTGATCGAAATAGAGAACGGACGGCGCCGCGGCCTTCTCCGCAATTGTCATTCCCGTCCCCGCTGCGGATACACTGGTCTGTCCTTTCCGGAACAGGAACCTGCTCCTGATGTCATGCCCAAGATACGCGAAAATGATCTTGGGCATTCCGATGCGGACTTCTCATGCCTCTGGAGCATATGGGAAATCTGCTGATCTTCAGGCGCACGGTGCGGTCAGTACGTCATACGCCTGGTATCAGATGGTCTGGTTGTAGGCCCCGACTTCCGGGTTCTCGCGCAGGATCGCATCGACCGCGGCAAACATGTCGCGCAGGCGCTGCTCGGAGACCGGGCTTTCGATGACGACGACCAGCTGCGGCGTGTTCGAGGAGGCCCGCACCAGCCCCCAGGTGCCATCATCGGTCGTCACCCGGATGCCGTTCACCGTGACGAGGTCGACGATCGGATGGCCGGCGATCAGGGCGCCTTCTTCCTTCAGGGCCGTGAAGCGGGCGACCACCTTGTCGATCACGCCATATTTGTGCTCGTCGGCACAGGTCGGCGACATCGTCGGCGATCCCCAGGTGCGCGGCAGGGCGCGCTTCAGATCGGCCATGGAGCGGTCCGGGTTGCGGTCGAGCATGTCGAGGATCGCGATCGCCGAAACCAGGCCATCATCATAGCCCCGCCCGATCGGCGCATTGAAGAAATAGTGCCCGGACTTCTCGAATCCGGCCAGCGCATTCAATGCGTTCACACGGCGCTTGATATAAGAGTGACCCGTCTTCCAGTAGTCGACTTCGACACCGGCAGCCAGAAGCTCCGGATCTGTGGCGTAGAGACCGGTTGATTTCACATCAACGACGAATTTCGGCTGCGGATAGACCTTGGACAGGTCGCGGGCCAGCATCACGCCGACCTTGTCGGCAAAGATCTCGTCGCCTTCGTTGTCGATGACCCCGCACCGGTCCCCATCGCCATCAAAGCCGAGGCCGATATCGGCGCCGGTCTTCAGCACCTCGTCGCGGATGGCATGGAGCATTTCCATGTCTTCCGGATTGGGATTGTAATGGGGGAAGGTATGGTCGAGCTCGCAGTCGAGCGGGATCACCTCGACCCCGAGTGCGGCCAGGACCCGGGGCGCGAAGGCACCGGCCGTACCGTTG
>JBBSSF010000819.1:0-1261 GCA_038242345.1 Hyphomicrobiales bacterium | reverse complement strand
TCATTTGCAACTGAAATCCGCATCCGCTCTGCCGGCCGTTTCCGGGCGTGTCCGGGGCGCCAGCCCCGCCATGACCGACGGAGGAGGCCGCGGCAAAAAGGGGGATCACGGACGCGATTCCGACGGACGGCAGGGTCCGCACGGGCCCGGACCGGGAAGGCTCTGCCCCCGAAGCGCAAACGTGCTACTCCTTGGCTCGCGCGGGTCCGGTCTCACCGGGGCCCGGACGGCTTGCTGGAATGACGGGAGCGCGACCAATGGGATCCGAACGCACTGACCGGCCGGTGCTGGTGCTGACCGGGGCCAGCCGGGGCATCGGACATGCCACGGTGAAGCGATTCTCTGCGGCCGGCTGGCGGGTCATCACCTGTTCGCGCCAGGCCTTTTCCGACAAGTGCCCGTGGCCGGCGGGCCCCGAGGACCACATCCAGGTGGACCTGGCCGACCCGGCCAATCTGGACGACGCGATCCGCGAGATCCGCCAGCGCCTTGCCGATGCCGGCGGCAAGCTGCACGCCCTCGTCAACAATGCCGGCATCAGCCCGAAGGGGCCGGGCGGATCGCGCCTCGACACGCTGACGACATCTCTCGACACCTGGCGCACCGTGTTCCAGGTGAACTTCTTCGCGCCGATCCTGCTCGCCCGCGGCCTGTTCGAGGAGCTGCGCGTCACCGGCGGCTCGGTGGTCAACGTCACCTCGATCGCCGGCGGGCGGGTGCACCCGTTCGCGGGCGCGGCCTATGCCACGTCCAAGGCGGCGCTGGCCGCCCTCACCCGGGAAATGGCCGCCGACTTCGGCCCCCATGGCATCCGGGTGAACGCCATCGCGCCGGGCGAGATCGACACCGCCATCCTGTCGCCGGGCACCGAGCGGCTGATTGCCGAGATCCCCCTGCGCCGCCTCGGCAAGCCCGCCGAGGTCGCGGACATGGTGTTCTATCTCTGCTCGCCGAACGCCTCCTATGTCACCGGCGCCGAGATCCACATCAATGGCGGTCAGCACGTCTGAGGCCGGAGGCGCCTGAATTGAGGATCCTCCGGCGGTCAGCCGCGAACGTCCCATGTCCCTGGAGCGGATGAGACATCCGCCCTCCTTCAGGGAGTTGGGTGCAGCCGGCTCGTCGTGCGCCGGAAGATCAGCAGATTTCCCATATGCCCCGATGGCATGGAAAATCTGCATCGCAATACCAGAGAGCCCTCTTCGAGGATCTTTGGTGAGAGACATCCGCTGTCCTTGCGGGGCGTCGGTGCGGTCAGCCC
>JBBSSF010000818.1:0-1262 GCA_038242345.1 Hyphomicrobiales bacterium | reverse complement strand
CATTTTCTTCACGCGACCCGGTAGTCATCCCAGGCAGGCACGTGCTGACCGCACCCACGCGCCTGAGGAGCAGCGGATTTCTCATATGCTCCAATGGCATGAGAAATCCGCATCGGAATACCAAATCGGAATACCAAAGAGTCCTCTTCGAGGATCTCTGGTATCGCGTCGCTTGAAAATGCTGCAACAGATCGGACCGCAGGATGGCCAGTCCCGCAGGCGCGCAGGCGTCCATCGACAGCCGCCGGATCATTCCCGTGCTCGGCATGCTCTCGGCCTTCGCGCCGCTGGCAACGGACATGTATCTCCCGGGCTTCCACCAGATGGAAAGCTGGTTCGGGGTGCCGCCCGGCGGCATCGAGGGCACGCTGTCGGTGTTCTTTCTGGGGCTTGCGGCGGGGCAGGCGGTCTATGGGCCGCTGATCGACCGGATGGGCCGGCGCGGGCCGCTGCTGGCCGGCATCGCCCTGTTTCTGGTGGCGACGGTCGCCTGCCTGCTCACCCGCGACATCGCCGTCTTCACCGGGCTGCGCTTTCTTCAGGCGGTCGGCGGCTGTGCCGGCATGATTATCGGCCGGGCGATCATCCGCGACCTGTTCGAGGCCCGTGAGGCGGCCCGGGCGCTCTCGCTGCTCATGGTGGTGATGACGCTGGCGCCGATCCTCGCGCCGCGTCTCGGCGGCGTCCTCGTCAGCCACGGGCCGTGGCAGCTGGTCTTTCTGGTGATGCTGGCCTTCGGGCTGCTGTGTGCCGGGCTGGTATGGGTCCTCATCCCGGAAACCCTGCCGGTCGAGCGGCGGCAGCGCCATGGCCTGCTCGGCATCCTGCGCATCTGGCGGGGGCTTGTCAGCGATCCCCGCTTCATCGTGCCGGCGCTGGCGGGCGGGCTGGGGCAGGCGTGCATGTTCGCCTTCATCACCGGCTCGCCCTTCGTGTTCATGTCCCTTTTCGGGGCGAGCGCCGGGGCCTATGGCGGCCTGTTCGCGCTGATCGCGGCGGCGCTGATCGTGGGCGCCAACATCAACGCCCAGGCGCTCCGGCGTCATCCGCCGGAGCGCCTGCTGGCAATCGCCCTTGCGGTGAATGTGGTGGCCGGGCTTGCCACGCTTGCCGCGGTGTCGGCGGGCAGCCTCGTGATCCTGCTGGTGCCGCTGTGGGTCACCATCGGCACCCTCGGCCTCGTCGGCGCCAATGCGGCGGCGGTGGCGCTGGCGGCCAGCGGCCCCCATGCCGGCAGCGGCTCGTCCCTGGTCGGGGTGCTG
>JBBSSF010000817.1:0-1266 GCA_038242345.1 Hyphomicrobiales bacterium | reverse complement strand
GCCATTGCTCCTGGAGTTCACTCGGGACGGCATCGGCCAGGCGGAAGGTGACAAAATAGGTGGCGCCAGGCTGTTCCCAATGAGGGAGATTGCGTCGGGTGCGATGGATGTCGCCATGGGGGCTCTTCACCACCAGCCCGTGCGCGGCGAGCTGGGAGGCCCGGCGCGGGCGGACCAGGAAGGTGACGTCGGCGCCGGCCTCGATCAGCCGGCCGCCAAAATAGCCGCCGACACCACCGGCGCCGACCACGAGAATGCGCATCGCTGTCTCCTCCGTCTCCCGGTCCGGGCGGGGGCTCCGGCGGGCGGCGGGCAGGGTGCACCGCGATCGCGCGCGAGGCAATCGACGCCGCCGGATGCCTGTTCCGGAACATCATGCCAGGCACGCAAGCGCTGACCGCACCTTGGCGCCTGAAGAACAGCGGATTTCTCATATGCCCCAAGGACATCAGAAATCCGCATCGGAATACCAAAGAGTCCTTTTCAAGGATCCTTGGTATCACTCCGCCGCCGTGTCGAGCCGGCCGATGAAGCCGCCGGACTGGCGCTGCCACAGGCTGGCATAGAGCCCGCCGGCGGCGATCAGCGCGTCATGGGTGCCGGTCTCGACGATGCGGCCGGCGTCCAGCACCACCAGCCGGTCCATGCGGGCGATGGTGGAGAGGCGATGGGCGATGGCGACCACGGTCTTGCCGGCCATCAGGGTGTCGAGCTCGTCCTGGATGGCGGCTTCCACCTCGGAATCGAGGGCGCTGGTGGCCTCGTCGAGGATGAGGATGGGGGCGTCCTTCAGCAGCACCCGGGCGATGGCGATGCGCTGGCGCTGGCCGCCGGAGAGCTTCACGCCGCGCTCGCCCACATGGGCCTGATAGCCGGTTCGGCCATTGGGGTCGATGAGGCCGGGGATGAAGTCGGCGGCGCGCGCCCGGGCGGCGGCGGCGGCGATTTCCGCCGCGCTCGCCCCCGGCCGGCCATAGGCGATGTTCTCGGCGACGGAGCGGTGCAGCAGGGAGGTGTCCTGGGTGACGACGCCGATGGCCGAGCGCAGGGATTCCTGGGTGACCCGGGAGATGTCCTGACCGTCGATGCGGATGGTGCCGGCCTCCAGATCATGAAAGCGCAGGAGCAGGGAGACCAGGGTGGACTTGCCGGCCCCCGAGCGGCCGACGAGGCCGATGCGGCTGCCGGCCGGGATCACCAGATCCAGCCCGGCGATGCCGCCGCTGCCGGTGGTCGATGCGCCGGATGCCCGGCCCCTCGCGGTCG
>JBBSSF010000816.1:0-1267 GCA_038242345.1 Hyphomicrobiales bacterium | reverse complement strand
GCTGCACCCGCGAATCGCCGCGCCCGTCCCTGCCCGATCTGCGGCAGGCTCGCCCTGGATGCCTCCTATCCCTTCTGCTCGCCGCGCTGCGCCGACATCGACCTCAATCGCTGGATGAAGGGCGTCTATGCCATTCCCGTGGTCGAGGATCCGGCGGAGCCGGGCGAGGACGAGCCGGACTGATACCGGCTGCCGGGGCCCCGCGCAGCCGCGCCGGGTGTGCCGGTCAGGTCAGGCGCGCGGCTGGTATCGGCTGCGGTTGTTGTGGCGCGTCGCGGGCATTCGCGCCGTCCGGCGCGCCAGGGGGGCTGCCGCCGGGAGAGGTCTGGTGCGGGGGCGGGGACGTCGCGGCCGAGGCTCCGTGCCGCCGGCGGGCGAATTCCACAGGGGCATGACGGCTCCGGCGATGAATATGACTGTGCCGGGCTTGACAGATGCCATTGACATCGGCCGCGGGAGCGGCCTTTTATCGGTCCGGGTTCCGGAAAGCGCCGCCGCAGGGCGGCGTTGTCATTTCCGGCCCCGGACGATTCGGCCGCTGCCCGCTCCGGGCCCCGCCGAGCGCTCCGCCCGACACAGGAGCCGCCGGCCGGCGGCTCTCCCCCAGGATCAGACGGAAGAATCCCATGTCGACCGCGTCGCTGTTTCCGACCTTCGCGCGTGCCGATCTCGCCTTTGTTTCCGGCGAGGGCGCCTGGCTGACGGGAACCGACGGCCGACGTTATCTCGATTTCGGGTCCGGCGTCGCCGTCAACTCCCTCGGCCACGCCCACCCGCACCTGGTCGCCGCCCTCACCGAGCAGGCGAACAAGGTCTGGCACGTCTCCAATCTCTACCGCATCCCCGAGGGGGAACGGCTGGCCGACCGGCTGACCGAGGCCACCTTCGCCGACCGGGTGTTCTTCGCCAATTCCGGCGCGGAAGCGATCGAGTGCTGCATCAAGACCGCGCGGCGCTATCATTTCGCCCGCGGCGAGGCCAACCGGGTGCGCATCATCACCTTCGAGGGCGCCTTCCACGGCCGGACGCTGGCGACGCTGGCTGCCGGCGGGCAGGCCAAATATCTGGAAGGCTTCGGCCCCGTGGCCGGCGGCTTCGATCAGGTGCCCTTCGGCGACATCGAGGCGGTGAAGGCCGCGATCGGTCCGGACACGGCCGCCATCCTCATCGAGCCCGTGCAGGGCGAGGGCGGCGTGCGGCCGGCGGATCCCGCCTTCATGAAGGCGCTCCGGGCACTCTGCGACGCGCACGGCCTGCTTCTGGTGTT
>JBBSSF010000815.1:0-1277 GCA_038242345.1 Hyphomicrobiales bacterium | reverse complement strand
CCTGATCGCAGGCGCGGCCGGCCGGCTTATGTCCCCACCGACGAGCATCGTCGGATCGTTGCCGGGATGCGGGCGGCCGGGGCGCTGGTCTCCGAAATCGCTGCCGCCATCGGTGTCAGCCTGCCGACGCTGCGGGCGGCCTTTCCGATGGATCTGGCCGAGAGGAAGGCCGCAGGACCGGATCTCTTTTCCACCGCGCGGCCGGATGCTGCCGGGGCCGAGGTGCTGCCGGTGCAGCCCAAGCCCGCGAAGCCGCGGCGCAAGGGAGCGGGCGGACGTCCGCAGCATGAGCCGACGCGCCAGACGCGGGAGCGCGTGCAGGTGCTGACGGCAGCCGGCATGAAGCAGGCCGAGATTGCCCTGGCCCTCGGCATCTCGGAGCCGACCCTGCGCAAGGCCTATGGGGCGGAACTGTCCGGCGGCAGCGCCATCAAGCGGGCCGAGCTGATGGAACGCCTGTGGCGGACGGCCATGGCCGGCAATGTCACGGCCATGCGGGAAATGATGGGCCTGATCGATCAGGCTGCGCTTGACAGTCTGCAGGCTGCATCTGGGGCGGTGCCAGAACCGACGACCCGGCGGCCAGAAACCATCGGCAAGAAGCTGCAGGCACTCGATGATGCGCGGTCAGTGTTGACCGATAGCCCATGGGCTCATCTGATTAACCCAAGCAAGGATCCGACGCTGCAATGATCGCCGAGGTGTGGGATCTCTCCTGCCCGGACTGGTGGCCGCGGCTGCGGTCTGGGCGGTCGATCATGCCCGCGCTGCCGCTGGACCTGACCGAAGCATCCCGGGCAGCCCAGACCTTTGACCGGTTCCGGATCCCTGACGTGGCCGGGCAGCCTACCCTCGGGGAGGCGGCGGGAGACTGGTTCCGGGACCTGGTCCGGGCGATCTTCGGGTCGATGCAGAATGGCGTGCGCATGGTGCACGGCGCAGTTGTCCTGGTGCCGAAGAAGAACTCCAAGACGACGAATTCCGCTGCGCTCATGCTGACGGCTCTTGTCCTCAATGCGAGGCCACTGGCGCGGTTCGGTCTGTTCGGTCCGACGCAAGAGGTCTCCGATCTCGCCTTCACTGCCGCCGCCGGTATGGTGGCCGCCGACAAGCACATGGTGAAGCTCCTGCACGTGCAGGAGCACGTGAAGACGATCACCCATCGCCTCACCGGGGCGACCCTGAAGGTGACGACCTTTGACCCTTCGGTGGCGACCGGCGGCAAATATTCCGGGTGGCTGCTGGACGAGCTGCGTCTGCTCGGATCCGTCCCCTAT
>JBBSSF010000814.1:0-1278 GCA_038242345.1 Hyphomicrobiales bacterium | reverse complement strand
GCTGGTGGTGGCGACGGGAGCGGCCGAGATTGCCCGGCGCAATGTCGGCACGCCGGTGTTCGGCGGCATGATCCTCGCGTCGGCGCTCGGCATCTTCGTCATCCCGCCGCTCTATGTGATGTTCCAGGCCATCCGCGAGAAGCTGCGGCCCAGCACCCGGCCGCAGGAAACACAGCCGGCTGCGGACTCCGGGACCGGCGGTCCCGCTTGATCCAGCGCAAGGCTCCCGGCGGCGGCGGGTCTAGGCTCCGCCGCCGGAAAGCCGCTTCTCCGCCCTCCCCCGCCGCCCGAGTCGTCCGCGCCCCGGGTCGCAGAGAGAGCGGAGCGGCCCCCGGTCTCCGCCAGAAGAGGCCGGCGCCAACGGGGAAATGGGGGAAACCGCCATGTCGGTTGTGGATCTCAACAAGGACACCGATCTCGGCGACGAGAGCTTCATGTCGGCCGAGGACCTGCGCGCCTATGTCCGGGACATGAAGAAGGCGCAGGAAGACGCCAGCCAGAAGGCAGCCGACGCCGCGCGCAAGGCGCTCATCGCCAAGCTGGCGGAGCCGATGGACATGACGCCGGAATTCGTCAGCGAGCTGAAGCGCAATCTCGTTGTCCGGATCCGCCTCGCGGCCGAACGCGGCGAGAAGGAGCTGCTGGTGATGCGCTTCCCCAACGCCCTCTGCAAGGATCAGGGCCGCGCCATCAACAATGATGATCCCGCCTGGCCCGACAGTCTGCTCGGCCGGCCGCGCCAGGCCTTCGAGCTGTGGCGCGACCATCTGAAGGGCGCCCATTATGGCCTGAAGGCCATGGTGATCGAATGGCCCGGCGGGGTGATGGGCGATATCGGCTTCTTCCTCACCTGGGGCGCGAAATAGGTCCCGGCGGGCACCCCGCCCGCGGGAACGCACCGCTTTCGCAGACGCGGACGACCGGGCCGGAACCCCGCTTCCGGCCCGCTGATACCAAAGATCCTCGAAGAGGACTCTTTGGTATTCCGATGCAGAGTTCTCATGCCATTGGGGCATATGAGAAATCTGCTGTCCTTCAGGCGCTAAGGTGCGGTCAGCACTTCGTGCGCCTGGTATGACATGTCCGGGCCCCGCCCTTTCACCCGGCCGGCGCCCCCGGGACGCCATCGGCGGCGACGGGCCCCCGGGCGCTTCTGGACCAACCGAATGCGCGCTGTGGCCTCATTCCCGGCCTTGCGCGCGCCTTGGTGCGGTGGCCCTATCCCGTCTGATACCAAAGATCCTCGAAGAGGACTCTTTGGTGTTCCGATGCAGATTT
>JBBSSF010000813.1:0-1286 GCA_038242345.1 Hyphomicrobiales bacterium | reverse complement strand
GACTGCGCCCCCCATGGCGAGGCGGCCGCGACCGCCCTGGAGGCCCTCGGCTTCACCGTCGAGCGCCATCCGGTGCCGGAGCCCTTCGTGCGCCAGTTCGGCATGAAGAGCGTCACCAACCTGATCGTGCGCCGCACCTTCGGGGCGGGCAAGGGTCCGGTGATCGCGCTCAACGCCCATGGCGACGTGGTGCCGCCCGGCGAGGGCTGGACCACCGACCCCTATGGTGCGGAGGAGCGCAACGGCGCCCTCTATGGCCGCGGCGTCGCCGTGTCGAAGTCGGACTTCGCCACCTATGCCTTCGCGCTGCTGGCGCTGGATGCGGCGGTGGAGAAGGGGCTGGCGCTCGACGGCACCATCGAGCTGCACTTCACCTATGACGAGGAGGCCGGTGGCTTCGTCGGTCCGAAGTGGCTGATCGAGCAGGGGCTGACCAGACCGGACTTCGCGCTTTCGGCCGGCTTCTCCTATGCCATCACCACGGCGCACAATGGCTGCCTGCATCTGGAAGTGCTGGTGCGCGGCAAGCAGGCCCATGCCGCCATGCCGGAGACCGGCGCCGACGCCCTGGAGGCGACGACGCCGATCCTCGCCGCGCTCTATGGCGAGCGCCACCGGCTCGCCTCCGAGCTTTCGCCGACGCCCGGCATCGGCTCGCCGAAGCTGACCGTCGGCCTGATCTCCGGCGGCATCAACACCAATGTGGTGCCCGACAAGGTGGCGCTGCGCCTCGACCGCCGGCTGGTGCCGGAGGAGAATGGCGAGGCGGTAGAGGCGAAGCTGATCGCCCTCATCAAGGCCGCCGTGCCGCCGATCCCGGGCATTGAGGTGGAGATCCGCCGCATCCTGCTGGCCGAGCCGCTGAAGCCGCTTGAGGGCGTCGAGACCCTGGTGGCGCCGATCTCGGCCCATGCCGAGGCCGTGCTCGGCGTGCCGGTGAAGCCGACGGCGGTGCCGCTCTACACCGACGCCCGCCACTATGCCGCCGCCGGCATCCCGACGGTGCTCTATGGCGCGGGCCCGCGCTCGATCCTGGAAGCCAACGCCCACGCGGCCGACGAGCATCTCCAGCTCGCTGACCTCAAGGCTGCCACCGAGATCGTGGCCCTGACGCTGGCCGACCTGATCGCCGCCCGCTGAGCCGGGCAGGGGGCGCCCCTGAAGGTAGCCCTTGAAGACTGATACCAAAGATCCTTGAAAAGGCCTCTTTGGCATTCCGATGCAGATTTCCCATGTCCCTGGGGCATATGGGAAATCTGCTGATCTTCAGGCGCTAAGGTGCGGTC
>JBBSSF010000812.1:0-1293 GCA_038242345.1 Hyphomicrobiales bacterium | reverse complement strand
TACCGGATGAGCGCCGCCAAGCTGCCGGTGGTGAAGGATATCGACGCGTTTGTGTTCGAGAGTACCCCGATCAACGAGGGGCTGGCACGCGCGCTACACGCCGGGTCGTTCCTGCCCGGCAAGCGCAATATCGTGCTGGTCGGGGGCACGGGCACCGGGAGTGTCATGAACTCTGTGTATCTGGTCTGGCCCATGCGGGTTTCAGATATGGTCACGTGTTGAAGCGCTCGTCGAACATGATAGCAAATTGGTTGCGGGCGGCAAACCATTCTCGGACGTTCCTGCCGCCTTTCTCGAAGTTGCGGATGGCCAGATAGATCAGCTTCGTGGCTGCTTCTTCGGTAGGGAATGAGCCACGGGTCTTGATCGATTTTCGGATCACCCGGTTCAGACTTTCTATGGCATTCGTGGTGTAGATAATCTTGCGGATTGCCGGATCGAAGGCGAAGAACGGGATCACCTCCTGCCACGCCCGCCGCCATGCCGGAGCGATTGAGGCGTATTTTCCGGCCCATTTCTCTTCGAAGGCATCCAGTTCCGCAGCCGCCAGATCGGCTGTGGCGGCCCCGTAAATCAGGCGCAGATCGGCGGCCACAACCTTGCGGTCTTTCCATGCGCAGAAATTCAGGGAATGGCGCACCAGATGAACGATGCAGGTCTGGACTGTGGCTTCGGGAAAGGCGGCGGTGATCGCCTCCGGGAAGCCTTTGAGCCCGTCTACGACGGCAATGAGGATGTCCTGGACGCCCCGGTTCTTGAGTTCGTTCATCACCGACAGCCAGAATTTGGCGCCCTCGTTTTCGGCGATCCACAGGCCCAGAACCTCGCGGACACCGTCCCGTGAGACGCCCAGGGCCACATAGACGGCCTTGTTCTTCACCATGCGGCTGTCGGCATCGCGAATTTTGACCCGAAGCGCGTCGAAAATAACGATGGGATACATCCGCTCCAGCGCTCGGGACTGCCATTCGCGGACCTCGTCCAGCACGGCGTCGGTGACGCGGCTGATCAGGTCAGGCGAGACCTGAAGGCCATAGACATCCTCGAGATGGGCGCGGATATCGCGCACCGTCAGACCGGCGGCGTAGAGCCCGATGATCTTGTCATCCATGCCGTCGATCCGGGTCTGGCCCTTCTTGATCAGTTCGGGCTCGAAGCTGCCGTCCCGGTCACGGGGAACCGAAATCGGCACCTCGCCATCCTGACCCTTCAGGCGTTTGCTGGCTGTGCCGTTGCGCCGGCTCGGTTGGTCCGGCGGGGCGTCCTTGCCCTCTTCATAGCCAAGGTGCGCCG
>JBBSSF010000811.1:0-1294 GCA_038242345.1 Hyphomicrobiales bacterium | reverse complement strand
GGTCCAGGGCTTCGCGGGATCCGGCGGCGCGCTGTCGAGGGCCCGGGTGGCGCAGCCGGCCACCGCCACCGCCAGCACCAGGGCGAGACCGCGCCGGCAAAGCCGGTGCGCCGAAGGCATCAGGGCGGAAAGGCGGACATCCGTCATGGCGCTCAGTCTCCCGCCATCACGGCCAGCCGCCGCGCCCGGGCTGCAAGGTCATCGCCGCCGGCGCCGGCCGGCGGCTCCGCGGGGGCTTCGTCTGCGGCCGCCCGCGGCGGGGCGGAGACCAGCCGCGCCGACGCCTCCGCCAGCGCTTCGGCTGCCTGCGGACTGGCGGCCGGGGCGAAGAGCAGCGCCGGCAGCAGGGACCGGGTCTCGGCGATGATGCGGCGGGCGCGGGCGACCCGGGCGGGATCTGGCCGGCTTGCCCGGGGCTCGAAGGGCAGCAGCGCCAGCACGTCCCGGGCCCCGCCGGTATCGGCTGCCACCAGCGCCGCCGCGCCGGTCGCCCGCCGGCGGGCATCGGGGGCGAGCGCGGCGATCCGCGACAGCCCGGCCAGCGCCGCGGACAGGCGCTCGCGCACGTCGCTGACGGCGCTCTTCGGCCAGATCTGGGTGAACATCAGCCACATCACGGTGTTGCCGAGCAGGATGCCGATCACGCGGTCACGGGCGGAATCGAGGCTGGTGGAGGGGGCGAAGCCATCGAGCACCGTCAGCAGGAAGGCGAGGCCGATCTGCACTCCGCCATAGGAGATGCGCTCGTTGCCCGTCGACACCCAGGCGGCCACCAGGATGGCGCAGAACACCATGACCATCAGTCCGCCGACGGACTGGAGATCGGGGATCACGAACAGGATGCAGAAAAAGCCGATGGCCGCGCCGATCAGGCAGCCGGTGATGCGCAGGGCCAGCTTGTGCACCGTCTCGCCGGTCGAGCCGAGGGCGGCGACATAGCAGGTGACCATGGCGGTGTGGATGCCCGACCAGTCGACCAGGCGGTAGAGGAGATAGCACAGGATCGCCGCCGCCGTGGTCTTCAGGGCGAAGCGCTGGTGATCCGGATTGGTGAAGGCATCGGCACGGAAGAAGGGCGCGGCCACGGGCTTCTCGTCGGTGCCGCCGTCGGCCCGGGCGAGACCATCCAGCGCCGTGCGGATGGCCGCGAGCGGATCCGCCGCGTCCGCCGGACCGGCGCCTCCGGTCTCCTGCGCTGCCGAAACTCCGTCGTCTCGGTCTGCCGCGGCGGCCTCGGGCGCGGACGGGCGGCCCCCGGCGGCAATCGCGTCGGCCGCGCTGCGGCAGCGTCCGG
>JBBSSF010000810.1:0-1306 GCA_038242345.1 Hyphomicrobiales bacterium | reverse complement strand
TTGCCGAGATCGTGGCGGCGGATCTGCTCGTCATCGGCACGCCGACCTACAAGGGCAGCTATCCCGGCCTCTTCAAGCATCTCGTCGACCTGATCGACCCGCAGGCGCTGCGCGGCAAGCCGGTGCTTCTGACGGCCACCGGCGGCGGCGACCGCCATGCGCTGATGGTCGAGCACCAGCTGCGGCCGCTGTTCGGCTTCTTTGCCGCCCACGCCCTGCCGACGGCCGTCTATGCCGCCGACCGCGAGTTCACGGACGGCCGCATCGCCTCGGCGCCGTTGCGCCAGCGCATCGAGCAGGCGGTGGACGATCTGGCGCCGTTCTTTCCCGTCGCCGCTGCCGCCGTCGCGGCGGAATGAGCGGGAGGGCCAGAGCGATGACCGCGACCGGGCTGCGTTCCCGCCCCGTTTCCCCCCTTGATCCCGTGGCCGTTGCCGCCGCGCTGGGCACCCGTTTTGCCGAAACCGCCGCGGCCCAGGATGCCAGCGGTGCCTTTCCGGCCGAAAATATCCGTCTTGTCCATGAGGCCGGACTGTCGGCCCTGACGGCGCCGGTGGAATTTGGCGGCCGCGGCGCGGGGCTGGAGGTGACGGCGGATGTCATCCGCGCCATCGCCCGGGGCGAGCCGTCCACCGCCCTCATCCTGGTGATGCAGTACATCACCCTCGCCACCCTGCCGGGCTCGCGCTGGCCGGCGCATCTGACGCGCCGGGTGCTGAGCGAGGCGGCGACGGACGGCGCCCTCCTCAACGCCTTCCGGGTCGAGCCGGAGCTGGGAACGCCGATCCGCGGCGGCCTGCCGGCGACCATTGCCCGGCGCACCGCCGACGGCTGGTCGATCAGCGGCCGGAAGATCTATTCCACCGGCGTCGACGGGCTGACCTATGCCATCGTCTGGGCCCGCACCGACGAGGCGGAGCCCCGGGTCGGCGGCTTCCTCGTGCCGCTGTCGCGGCCGGGCCTCACCATCGAGCGCACCTGGAACCCGCTCGGCATGCGCGCGACCGGCAGCCATGATGTGGTGCTTGCCGATGTCGCCGTGCCGGCCGATCACGCCGTCGACATCCGCCGGCCGGCGGAGTGGGCCGGCCGCGATCCCGCCCAGGCGGTCTGGTACGGCCTTCTGCCCGGCGCGCTCTACACCGGCGTCGCAGAGGCCGCCCGCGACTGGCTCACGGGCTTCCTGAAGACCCGCGTGCCCACCAATCTCGGCCAGCCGCTCGCCACCCTGCCGCGGATGCAGCATGCGCTGGGCGAGATCGAGGAGCTGCTTGCCGTCAACCGCCGGCTGATCTCCTCGGCCGCC
>JBBSSF010000809.1:0-1312 GCA_038242345.1 Hyphomicrobiales bacterium | reverse complement strand
GTTCAGATGGTCGCAGATTGCCCGCCGTCGGATCTCCCTGTACGAAGAGTTCATTGAGCGGAAGCGCTCGGCTGCATCTCATTGACATGGAGAATCCGCATGCTTTTTTGGATTCTCCCGGGGTATTTTTTCAATGAAATTGTCAATTATCATTCCAACCTACAAAAGGCACAATGATCTGAAGAGATGCCTTCTTGCCCTTAAGGATCAGGAGTTAAGTCCGCACGAAATTCTTGTCATTTACAGGCAAGAGGACGTGGATACTCAGGATGTCATCCGGGGGCACATCGGGGGATTGCCCATCCGGCCTCTTCTGGTCGAGGTCTCGGGGGTTGTTGCCGCCCTCAATCGGGGGCTTGATGCGGTAACAGGCGATCTCGTCGCCATGACCGATGACGATGCAGCACCGCGCACCGACTGGGTGCGGCGGATCATCGGGCACTTCACGTCAGATCCCGATCTGACCGGCCTTGGCGGACGGGATCAGGTCTTCATGAACGGAGCCATCCTGGAGGGAGCCTGCCCCAAAGTCGGGCTGGTCAGCTTCTATGGCCGCTGCACCGGCAATCACCACCTGGGAGTCGGGCCTGTTCGGGAGGTCGATATTCTCAAGGGTGTCAACATGAGCTATCGCGTCTCACATCTTGAGGGCCTGAGGTTCGATGCCCGTCTGGCTGGAACGGGGGCGCAGGTGGATAACGAACTCGCCTTTGCCCTCGCCCTGCGCAAGAGGGGGCGGCGGCTCATCTATGATCCCGACCTCGTGGTCGATCACTATCCATCCGTCCGTCACGACGAAGACAAGCGCAATTCTTTCAGCTCGGTCGCGCGCCAGAATGAAGCGCACAATCAGACCCTTGCGCTGATGAATTATCTTCCCTGGCCGCGGCAGATACTGTTCCTGTGCTGGTCCCTGGGCGTGGGCACCCGGGCCATGCCAGGCGCCGTTGCCTACCTGATGGGGCTGGCCGGACGACGAGCAGGGCGGGGTCGCGATCTTTTCCTGGCAACCTTGAAGGGACGCCTGGAAGGCGTCCGGACATGGCATCGCAGTTCATGACTATGACATCGCCTTCCTTCGCCCCGGCGCGTCATTTTTGGTGTGCGGAGAACATTCTCCAGATCTCACTTATTGTTATTTGCGCCTCTCTTGTCATAGTCGGGCAAGGAAGATTTATAAATTATATCTTTGCGCCACTAACTACTATAATTGGACTTTATCTTTATATAAAATCGCCATCCAGAAAATATATATCCTTTTGTTATTGGTTATGGATGTTGACCCCGCTAGTCCGACGCCTTGCTGATTGGC
>JBBSSF010000808.1:0-1314 GCA_038242345.1 Hyphomicrobiales bacterium | reverse complement strand
TCCCGCATATCGACTGGACGACCCTCGACCGGGCCGGCCTCGACCAGGGCTTCAACGCCCGCGCCACGGTGCCGGACATCTGGCCGATCATGGCCGATTACAAGGCCCTGACCGAAACCGCGAAGGCGACGGTGCCCTGCGCGCTCGCCGTCCCCTATGGCCCGACGGAGCCCGAGCGGCTGGACATCTACCGCGCGACAGCCGGCACGGGTCCGGCGCCGGTGTTCGTGTTCATCCATGGCGGCTACTGGCGGCTGCTGGATGCCGCCGATTCCGGCTTTATGGCCCCGGCCATGGCGGCGGCCGGCTTCGTGACGGTCGCCGTCAACTATGCCCTGCTGCCGGGCGTCAGCCTGCGGGAAGTGGTGCGCCAGTGCCGGGCGGCGATCGTCTGGATCCATGCCCACATCGCCGATTATGGCGGCAATCCCGGCAACATCCATGTCTGCGGCTCGTCGGCCGGCGGCCATCTCTCGGCGATGCTGGCCGCCGATGACTGGACGGCGGCGTTCGGCCTGCCCGGCGACCTGATCCGCTCGGCCGCCCCGATCAGCGGCCTGTTCGATCTGGCGCCGATGCCCCACTGCCATGTGGACGACTGGACCCGTCTGTCGCCGGCCGACATCGCCGACCTGAGCCCGATGCGGCATCTGCCCCGCCCGGACCTGCCGGTGACCGTCGCCTATGCCGAGACCGACACCGACATGTTCAAGAGCCAGAGCGAGGACTATCTGGAGGCGGTCGCCGCCGCCGGCAATCCGGTCAGCCGGGTGATGGTGCCGGGCTCGAACCATTTTGGCATCATCCTTGATCTCGCCGACCCGGCGAGCCTGCTCTTCCGCACCGTGACCGCGCCCATCAGCCGCCGCTGACGGCAGGCCCGGACAGACTGATACCAGGCGCACGAAAAGCCGACCGCACCCTGGCGCCTGAAGAACATCAGATTTCTCATATGCCTCAATGGCATGAGAAATCTGAACCGGAATACCAAAGAGTCCTCTTCGAGGATCTTTGGTATGAGCGAACCGTCCGTCGGAAGACCATCGGATTGCCGGAGGCCCCGCTTCGGAGACTTTCGGAACGCGGGTCCGGATCCGGGGAGCGATGCCCCCCGGATCCCGCGTTGGGCCGGTCATGCCAGAGGATCCTGGAAAAGGATTGGTATTCCGGACGCAAGAAAGCCCCCGGAGCGTTTGCTCTCGGGGGCTTTGTGTGTGGTGTGTCGGTTTGGTTGCGGGGGCAGGATTTGAACCTGCGGCCTTCAGGTTATGAGCCTGACGAGCTACCGGGCTGCTCCACCCCGCGGGAGGGATT
>JBBSSF010000807.1:0-1319 GCA_038242345.1 Hyphomicrobiales bacterium | reverse complement strand
TGGATCGAGCCGGAGCGGCGCGGCGTGCTGCCGCTCGATGCCTTCCATAGTCCCCGGCGCCTCGCCCGCACCATCCGGCAGGACGTGTTCGAGATCCGCATCGACCATGATTTCGAGGCGGTGATCGACGGCTGTGCCGAGCCGGCGCCTGGCCGGCGCAAGACCTGGATCAACCAGCGCATCCGCACCCTCTATGGCGATCTGGCCGCCATCGGCCATTGCCACACGGTGGAAAGCTGGATGGATGGCCGGCTGGTGGGCGGGCTCTATGGCGTGCGCCTCGGCCGGGCCTTCTTCGGCGAGAGCATGTTCTCCCGGGTCACCGATGCCTCCAAGGTCGCCCTCGTCCATCTGGTGGCGCGGCTGAAGGCCGGCGACTTCACCCTTCTGGACACCCAGTTCGTCACCGATCACCTCGCCCGCTTCGGCACCATCGAGGTCAGCCGGCGGGCCTACGGGCTGGAACTCGACCGCGCCCTCCAGGGCTTCGGCGACTTCTTCCGCCTCCCCGCGACCGCGTCCGGCGCCGAGGCGCTTGCGGCTCTCGACATGTGAGCCTGCCGCGTCAGGGAACCCGGCGGCCCCTTGGCCCGGCGCCCGCGCCCGCAAGCGGGCGGACGCGCCGGGTCATGCCAAAGATCCTCGAAGAGGACGTTGGTATTCCGATGCGGATTTCTCACGCCATTGGGGCATATGAGAAATCCGCTGTTCTTCAGGCGCTTGGGTGCGGTTAGCACTTCGTGCGCCTGGTATCAGATGTCGCGCACCAGCGGGATGTCGTCGAGGGTGAGGCCGGAGTGCAGCAGGCCATAGACCGCCGCGAACACCAGTCCGGCGACGATGGAGGTCGCCAGCACGATCCGGCCGATGCGCAGCCGGGCCGGTGCGCTCTCGGGCGTGCCGGGCACGACCATGCCGGCCTCGGCCTGGGTGCGCAGCCCGAAGGGCAGCACGGCAAACAGCACCGTCCACCAGATGATGAAATAGATCGCGACGGCGCTCGTCACCGACATCGGATGACGTCCCCCCAATGTGCGTTCCTCTCCCGGCCGGGCGTCTGGAGCATTTTCCGTTCGCTGAGGCGCGCGGGAGACAAATGCTCCGTTTTTTGAAGGACGGCATTTTCTGGCGGACCGCTCCTCACGTCGCCTGACAATGCCTTCCCGCGCCCGGTCCGCCGGCCATGATGACCGAGCGGTTCAGCGGGTCAAGCCGGGAAGCGGCGGATGCCACGGACGTCGCCCGGCCGGCAGTCCGGTGGCGAGGATGCGCACGCCCTCCGGCGCATCCGGATCGAAGGCCAGCGCCAGCGCGCCGGT
>JBBSSF010000806.1:0-1323 GCA_038242345.1 Hyphomicrobiales bacterium | reverse complement strand
GGTGAAGGGCACCGGCTGCGCCATCATCGGCCAGACCGACGAGCTCGCCCCGGCCGACCGGCGCATCTACGCCATCCGCGACGTGACGGCGACGGTGGAGACCCTCGATCTCATCACGCCCTCCATCCTGTCGAAGAAGCTCGCCGCCGGGCTCGATGCGCTGGTGCTGGACGTCAAGGTCGGCTCCGGCGCCTTCCTGCCGGATCTGGAGGCCGCGGACGCGCTGGCCGACAGTCTGGTGACGGTGGCGACCGGAGCAGGGCTGCCGACGGTGGCGCTGCTGACCGACATGGATTCCGCCCTCATTCCCGCCGCCGGCAACGCGCTGGAAGTGCGGCTGGCCATCGACGTGCTGGCCGGCCGGCTGGTGGCGCCGCGGCTGCTCGGCATCACGGCGGCCCTTGGCGGCGAGATGCTGGTGGCCGGCCGTCTGGCCCCGGATGCCGATACCGGCGCCCAGCGCATCGAGGAGGCGATCCTTGGCGGGGCCGCCGCGGAGGTGTTCGCCCGCATGGTCTCGGCCCTTGGCGGCCCGGCCGACCTGATGGAGCGGCCGGATTCCCTGCTGCCCTATGCTCCGGTCGTCATCCCCGTCTATCCCGAGGGGCAGGGATTCGTGACCGCCACCGACATGCGGACGCTGGGGCTTGCCGTCATCGCGCTTGGCGGCGGCCGGGTGCGGCCGACGGACCCGATCGACCCCGCCGTCGGGCTCGATGGTCTCGCCGGTCTCGGCGATCTGGTGGGGCCGGGGGCGCCCCTCGGCGTCGTCCATGCCCGCGATGCCGCGACGGCGGAGGAGGCGGCGCGCCGGGTGCGCGCGGCCTATCGCGTTGAGGCGGAATGGGAACCCGCGCGTCCGCCGCTGCTCATTGATCGCGTCGGGACATGGTAATATTTTACCGCATTCGCAACTAACTGGAAATCAGGGCTTTTTCCGCTCCGGTCACACTTGACGCGAGGCTTCGGGACCGGTATCAACCGCCCCGGATCGCAGGGTCGGTTTCCCCTCAAGGAAACAGGTCCTGCGGGAGTGACGGCGCCGCGGGGTGCGGGTCCTGATGAGGGATCTGCCGACGGGCCGGACCGGATGCCCTTCGTGAAGGGATGCCGGCCGGAGCACCTGACCCGCCAGAGAGCGCGCCGGACGATTTCGCGCAACCCCGCAAGGGAATGCCGGCTGCGGATCGACCTCTGAGAAGAGGCGGAGCGGAGCCTTGGAGCATTTCCGGACGATAAGGCGGAACGCCAAAGATGAAGACCTATTCGGCAAAGCCCGCCGAGGTCGACAAGAAGTGGATCTTGATCGACGCCGAGGGCCTC
>JBBSSF010000805.1:0-1327 GCA_038242345.1 Hyphomicrobiales bacterium | reverse complement strand
GATCCTCGCGCTTGCCCGCAAGCACGGCCTGTGGCTGATCGTCGACGAGGTCTACACCCGTTTCTATTATGGTCCGGGCAACCGCGCGCCGTCCTTCCATGATGTCGCGACGCCGGAAGACCGCATCATCTACGTCAACACCTTCTCGAAGAACTGGGCCATGACCGGCTGGCGGGTCGGCTGGATCGAGGCCTCGCCGGATCTGGGCGATCTCATCGAGAACATGATCCAGTATTCGACCTCGGGCGTGGCCGCCTTCATGCAGCGCGCCGCCACCGTGGCGCTGAAGCAGGGCGAAGGCTTCGTCGCCCACCAGATCGCCCGGGCGAGGCGCGGCCGCGAGCTGGTGACGGAGACGCTCTCGGCCTCCAACCGGGTGCGCTTCGCCGTGCCCGATGGCGCCTTCTATGCCTTCTTCGCCGTCGAGGGCGAGCCGGACGCCCGGGCGCTGGCCTACCGGCTGGTGGACGAGGCCGGAATCGGTCTGGCGCCGGGCGATGCCTTCGGGGCGGGCGGGGCCGGCTATCTGCGGCTGTGCTTCGCGCGGGGCGAGGAGAGCCTGTCCCAGGCCCTCGGCCGGCTGGGCGACTGGCTGCGGCGCTGAGCGCCGCCGGCCGGAGCCGCTCCGGAGCCCCTGCCGCGACCCATGGACACCCGGGCGATCGGGAAACCCGAACGGCGATTGCCCCCATCCCTCAGTCATTGCATTTTGTCGGCAGGGCGCCCAAACCGGTGTCGCCCGCCGGCCACGGCGGCACCCCGGCCCGCAATGCGCCACAAGGAGCTGAGCCCGAGCGATGACCTGTCCGGACCCCGTGCCCGTTTCGGCCGATCTCGTCGGTGCCGAGCCCACCGTTTCCGAAGCCCGGCTTCTCAGCGTCCTGAACACTGCCGTCGACGGCATCGTGGTGATCGACGAATCCGGCCGGATCCTGATGTTCAACAAGGCCTGCGAGACCCTGTTCGGTCTCGCTGCCGCCGATGTCATCGGACAGAATGTTGCGGTCATCATGCCGCCGGACTATGCCGCCGAGCATGACCGCTATCTGGCGAACTACCGCACCACCGGCGAGCGGCGGATCATCGGCATCGGGCGGGAAGTGCGCGCCCGCCATGCCGACGGTACCGTGTTTCCGGTGGAACTCTCCGTCGGCGAGGCGAAGACGCCGGCCGGCCGGCAGTTCATCGGCATCATCCGCGACCTGCGCCAGCGCAAGGCCACCGAGGAGCGGCTGAACCAGCTTCAGGCCCAACTTGTCCACATGGCCCGCATCAACGCCATGGACGAGATGGGCGCGGCCATCGCCCACGAGATCAACCAGCCGCT
>JBBSSF010000804.1:0-1334 GCA_038242345.1 Hyphomicrobiales bacterium | reverse complement strand
CTGGAACGCCTCACCGGCCCGGTTCTGGAGGGCCTGCGCGAGGCCCAGGCCGATTTGCGGCGCGTGCTGGGGTGAGGCGACCGGGCGCCGTCCCCGCACCCGCACGCTTCCCCTCACCCCTCCCCCCGCACCACCTCCGCCTCGGCCCGCACCGCCACCATGAAGGCCTCCGCCTCGGGGCCCGGCCGGGCGTCCACCCGCATGGTCAGGCCGACGGGGCCAAGCGTCTCGCGGGTGTCGACGGGCAGTCCCACGAGGATGCCGTCGGCCAGATCGGCCGCCACCACGCCGCGGGAGATGATCCACACGGCGTCCGTGCCCAGCACATGGCGGCGGCCGAATTCGGCCGACACCGTCTCGATGCGGTCGGGCAGATCGGCGACGCCGGCGCTCCGCATCAGCCGGTCCACGAACGGGCGGATGATGGCGCGGCCGGTGGGAAGCAGCACGGGAAAGCCGGCAATGCGCCTCAGGTCCGCCGTCGGCGCGCCGTCCAGCAGCGGATGCCCCCGCCGCACCACGAACACCACGGCCTCCGAATAGAGATGCTCGAAGGAGAGGCCCGACATGCCGTCGGCCTCGGCCATGCGGCCGACCACCATGTCGAGATCGCCGGCCCTGAGATCGCGCAAAAGCAGCGAGTTCGGCGCCGAGATGATGCGCAGGAGCCCCGCCCCGCCCGCCGCCTTGTAGCGCCGGGCTGCCGCCGGCATCAGCCGCGCCGCAACCGTCGGCAGCGCCCCCACCCGCACGATCTCGGTTTCGACCGAGCGGGCGAAGCGCACCGTGTCCACCCCGGCATTGAGCGCGGCAACGCTCGCCTCGGCATGGCGCCGGAACAGCCGCCCCTCGGGCGTCAGCGCCATGCCGGCCCGCGAGCGCACGAACAGGGCAACGCCCAGGATCTCTTCCAGCTCCTGCACGGTCTTCGACACCGCCGGCTGGGTGACCGCCAGCGCCTCGGCCGCCGCCATCACCCCTTCCCGGTGCGCCACCTCCAGAAACACCGTCAGATGCCGGAGCCGGATGCGCGGATCGGCCATGTCGCCCCCCTCCCTTGTCGGATCGGTGGAGGCAATCATAACTCACAGGTTATGAAAAGGCCGATGAAATTGAATTTTACATAACTGAAGGAAGCGGGCACCTTGCCCCCAACAGAGCACGGCCGGCCTCCCGAGGGCGAGACGGACCGGCCGGTGGCAGAGCCCGAAACGGGGAGGAGACGAGAGCCATGACCGACCAGCCGACACCGCTGGAACAGGCCGGCGAGACCATCCGGCGCACGGTTCTGGGCGATGCTCATGTGGACCGCTCCAAGGCCAACCGCACCCCGT
>JBBSSF010000803.1:0-1360 GCA_038242345.1 Hyphomicrobiales bacterium | reverse complement strand
TCCCGAGGCCATCACCCAGCTTGCCGGCTCGATCCGCGGCTCCCTGGCCGCGCTGGATTTCGAGCCGGAGATGCTGCTGTTCTCCTATCATGGCATGCCGGCGGCCACGCGCCGTCTGGGCGATCCCTATTATCAGCAGTGTCTGGAAACCTCCCGGCTGCTGGCGCTGGAACTTGGCGAGACGGGCGCGCGCACGGCCACCACCTTCCAGTCCCGCTTCGGGCCGGCGGAGTGGCTGCAGCCCTATACCGACGACACCGTGGAGCAGCTGGCGCGCGATGGCGTGAAGCGCATCGCCGTCGCCATGCCGGGCTTCTTCGCGGACTGTCTGGAAACCCTGGAGGAAATCGCCGTCGGCACGCGGGAGAAGTTCCTGGCCGCCGGCGGCCGGTCCTTTGCGGCGATTCCCTGCCTCAACGCCTCGCCGGAAGCGGTCGCGACGCTGAAGGGCATCCTCGCGCGGGAGCTGTCCGGCTGGACAACCCTTTCCTGAAGCCCCCGGATCGCCGCCTGTCAGGATGGCGTTCACCATGGACTCCGAAAGGCCCGGGCGGGTAAGACAGCGGAAAGAAAAGGGACCGACCATTCCCCGGTTCCATGGGGGAGAAGAAGGACCGCCGATGACCGCAGCGCCAGACCACGCACCCCTTCTGGTGCTCGCTTCCGGATCGCCGCGCCGGCTGATGCTTCTCGAACAGATCGGCATCATGCCCGGCCGCATCGCCCCGGTGGACGCCGACGAGACACCGGGAGACAGCGAGAAGCCCGACGCCCTGGCCGGTCGGCTGGCGCGCACCAAGGCGCGCGAGGCGGCCCTGCGGCTGGAGCAGGAACAGGGCCGCAAGGGCGAGGGCGGCTTCATCCTGGCCGCCGATACCGTGGTGGCCGTCGGCCGCCGCATCCTGCCCAAGGCCGAGTCGCTGGCGGAAGCCGAGGAATGCCTCGACCTGCTCTCCGGCCGCGGCCACCGGGTCTATACCGGCGTCGCGCTGCTGACGCCGAAGGGCAAGCTGCGCGAGCGGCTGGTGGAAACCCGCATCCGCTTCAAGCGGCTGGGCCGCGCCGAGATCGAGGCCTATCTGGCCTCCGGCGAATGGCGCGGCAAGGCGGGCGGCTATGCCATCCAGGGCCGCGCCGCCGCCTTCATCGAGGCGATGGTCGGCTCCTACACCAATGTCGTCGGCCTGCCCCTTTACGAGACCGCCCAGCTGCTCATCGGCGAGGGCTATCCGGTGCTGGGCAGCTGGGGCGACGAGATGGAGATCCCGCCGGTGCGCCGGGTCGAGCCCGCACCCGCGGTCGCCATTCCCGGCAAGGAACACGCCGAGGACCTGCCCGAGACCGTGGCCGACGGGCGGCT
>JBBSSF010000802.1:0-1364 GCA_038242345.1 Hyphomicrobiales bacterium | reverse complement strand
GTCCGGACCAGACAGGCGCGGGCCAGAGCCACCCACGCCTTGCCGCATCACCGGACAGGCCCCGAACAGGCCTCAGACCTGCGAGATTTCCTGCTCCTTGTGAGCAACGGTCTTGTCGATCTCGCCGATGATGTCGTCGGTCAGCTTCTGCACCTTGTCGGACAGCACCCGCGCGTCATCGGCGCTGACGGCCCCATCCTTCTCCTGCTTCTTCAGGGTTTCCATGCCATCGCGGCGCACATGACGGACCGCGACGCGGGCGGCCTCGGCATATTTGTGGGCGACCTTTATGAGGTCCTTGCGGCGCTCGGCGTTCAGCTCCGGGATCGGAATGCGCATCGAGGTGCCCTCGACCACGGGGTTGAGGCCGAGATTGGATTCCCGGATGCCGCGCTCGACCGCGGAAACCATCGAGCGATCCCACACCTGGACAGTGATGAGACGCGCCTCGGGCACGCTGACCGTGGCAAGCTGGCTGATGGGCATCTTGGAGCCATAGGCCGCGACGACCACGGGCTCCAGCATGGACGAGCTGGCGCGGCCGGTCCTGAGCCCCGAGAGTTCTTCCTTCAGCGAGCCCACCGCGCCCTGCATGCGCCGCTTGAGGCCGTCCAGATCAAAGTTCGCCATGTCTTCATTTTTCCCAAGCTTTGAGCGGCGCTCCGGAAGCGGCAGGACACTGCCGGCCTGCGGCCGCCCCGTCCCGCTTCCACCGACGCCAGAAGTCAGCCGTCGACGATCGTCGCCCGTCCCCGGCCGGTCAGCACGCCAATGAGGGCGCCCGGCTGCTGGATCGAGAAGACGATTACCGGAATGTGATTGTCGCGGGCAAGTGCGATCGCAGCCGCGTCCATCACCGCAAGTCCGCGTTCCAGAACCTGCGAATGGGTCAGCCGGTCATAGCGGGTGGCGGTCGGGTCCTTCTTCGGGTCGGCGCTGTAGATGCCGTCCACCTGGGTGCCCTTCAGGAGGGCATCGCAGCCGAGTTCCGCCGCCTTGAGGGCCGCGCCGGTATCGGTGGTGAAGAAGGGGTTGCCGGTGCCACCGGCAAACAGCATCACGTCGCCCTGGGCCAGGCAGCGCAGGGCCGCGCGCTGGGTGAAGGTCTCGCACACCGCCGGCACCGCCAGGGACGACAGCACCGTGGACGACACCTTCAGATGCGTGAGCGCCCCGTGCAGGGCAAGGCAGTTCATGATGGTGCCGAGCATGCCCATATGGTCGCCGGCGACGCGATCCCCGCCCTTGGCCGCGATCGCCGCGCCGCGGATCAGGTTGCCGCCGCCCACGACGACGCCCACCTGAACCCCGAGGGCCACGGCCTCGGCGATCTCGCCGGCGATGCGCTCGACCACGGCGCCGTC
>JBBSSF010000801.1:0-1365 GCA_038242345.1 Hyphomicrobiales bacterium | reverse complement strand
CCGGACGCAGGATCAGCGCCAGCCGGCCATTGCCCAGAAGCCCAGCCGCCAGCACAAGGCGCACCCGCAGGAGCGGCGGCCGCAGCTCCTTCACCACCACCTCGCACTCGCCGGTGATGGCGCCGGCATGGACCAGCCCGCATCGGCCCTCGTGGCGGATGAGCAGGCAGCCGCCGAGCCCGGCCTCGTCCGCCGGGGTGTCGGTCTGGCCGAGGATCGACGCGAGGTCGGCGAAGGGCAGCAGGGCATCGCCGATCTGCACCGCGCCGCGGGCCCGGGCCGCCGCCAGCGCGTCGGGCGGCAGAAGCAGGGTCCGCTCCACCGCCTCGCGCGGCCAGACATAATCCGTGCCGCCCACCCGCACGCCGATGCCGCGGAAGCTGGCCAGCGCCCCCGGCACCTCCATGCGCAGCGTGGTGCCATCGCCGGGCCGGCTGTCGAGCCGGATGCTGCCGCCGAGCCGCTCCACCCGTTCGCGCACGATGGCAAGGCCGAGGCCCCGTCCGGAGGTGGTGCTGATGACGGTGCGGGTGGAGAGGTTCGACAGGAACACCAGATCAAGGATCGCGTCCGGATCCATCCGGCCGGCCTCCGCGTCGGAGAGGGCGCGGCTGCGCACGGCTGCCGCGCGCACGGCGGCGATGTCGACGCCGGCGCCGTCATCGGCGATCTCGAAGGCGAGACGCCCGCCATCGGCGGCGGCGATGGCGAGGCGGATGGTGCCCTCCGCCGGCTTGCCCGCCGCCAGCCGCGCCCCGGCCGGCTCGATGCCGTGATCGACGGCATTGCGCAGCATGTGGATCAGCGGATCCTTGATGAGATCGGCCACCTGCCGGTCGATCATGAGGTCGTCGCCGGAGATCTGCAGCCGCGCCGAGCGGCCGAGTTCGGCGGCGAGCCCCGCGACCATGGCCGGAAAGGCCGCGACCAGCTCGCCGGCCGGCATCATCCGGGCGCGCCGCAGCTCCTCCATCAGGGTGTCGACGAGGGTGCGCAGGGCGCGGTTGTCCTCGGTCAGCGCGGCGGCAAGGCGGCGGGCCTCGTCCTCGGCGGTCCGGAACTCCTCGCTGCGCTCCGGCGTGGCCGCTCCGCTGCCTGCCCGGCCGGCCGGCCCGGAGCGGGCCCGGCGCAGATGGGACAGCCGGGCGTGCAGGCGCCGGGCCTCCTCGGCCCGGGCGCCGGCGGCCAGCCGCGGCGTCATGAGGTCCTCGGCCATCACGCCGAGACGCTGGAGACGGCCGGCTTCCAGCCGGACGAAGCGGCAGCGTTCCGCACGAAGTTTCCGTACTTCGCACCTTATGAGATCCCGGCGCTGACCTATGCAGGGCAGGACGCGCCGGTCGCGTCGCTCGCGGTGTGGAATTT
>JBBSSF010000800.1:0-1370 GCA_038242345.1 Hyphomicrobiales bacterium | reverse complement strand
TGATCCATGCGTGGATGTCGTGGTTGCGCCATCCCATGGCTAGCAGCGCCTTCACGATGCGCTTTTCAAGGGCGGTTAATCCCTTCTAAGGCTTCTCCCTTTCGTTCCGGTCGCACAGGATGTGGGGCCAGGCGCTTGCAGGGGCGGTCATGTTCCGTTAATGTTCCTGCATGCCGAGCCGCTGGAAGCATGATCGACCGCTCTCGCGCGCCGGGTTCGAGGCGCGGTTTCCCGACGATGCGGCCTGCGCGGACTATCTGGCGCGCCGTCGCTGGCCGGAAGGCTTCGTCTGCCCGGGCTGCGGCGGCGCGAAGGGCTGGGCGCTGAAGGGCAAGCGCTTCACGTGGGAATGCGCCGCCTGCCGGCGGCAGACGTCGGTCACCGCGGGCACGGTCATGCACGGCAGCCATCTGCCGCTGAAGACCTGGTTCACCACCATCCACATCGTCACCAGCCACTCCAACGGCATCTCCGGCCTGCAACTGCAGGCCCAGCTTGGCCTCGGCAGCTACAAGAGCGCCTGGTTGCTGCTGACCAAGCTCCGCCGCGCCATGGTCGACCCCGGGCGCAGCCTGCTCGAGGGCGTGGTCGAGATCGACGAGACCGAGATCCCGCTCCGCCGCAATGACGATCCGCCCGCCGGCGGGCAGGGCCGCAGCCCACGGGGCAAGATGTTCGTCGCCGGCGCCGTGGAGCTCTCGCCCGAGGGCCAGCCCCGCCGCATCCGCCTCGCCCCCATAACCGACTTCTCCGCCGCCACGCTCAGGCCCTTCGTCGCCGCCACCGCAGCACCCGGCGCCCGTGTCATCACCGACGGCTGGTCCGGCTACGCCGGTCTGTCCGACCACGCGCACGATGCGAAGGTCATCGGCCGGATGGCCGCCCATGTCGTGCTGCGCTGGACGCACCGGGTGTTCTCGAACCTCAAGAGGTGGGCGCTCGGGACCTTCCACGGCCTGCGCCGCCAGCACCTGAAACGCTACCTCGACGAGTTCGTCTTTCGCTGGAACCGCCGCCGTCACACCGCCGCGGCCTTCGACACCCTGCTCGGTCTCGGCGCCCGCCTCGCGCCGGCCACAGCCCGCGACTTCGTCGAGCAGCGCGTCTGATCAAGCGCCGTCACGCTGTCTGGCGGCGGCGTCCGGCGCTCGAAGCGCGCCAACAGCCCCTTCCAATGCCCCCTAACTGCCGTCGACACCCCATCCCCGCGCTCAAGCGCCGCCGAGCACGGCGCCACGACGAGGCCGTCGCCCACCACAACATCTCGGACCGCCGGAACCAAAGGGAGAAGCCATTGAATTTGATTAAATTTCAGGATCCTATTCCAATCTTCGGAATAGGAGGTCCAACTGAAAATAAATCTTCCGTAG
>JBBSSF010000799.1:0-1373 GCA_038242345.1 Hyphomicrobiales bacterium | reverse complement strand
CGGAACAGCACGCCGGCCAGCGGCCGGCCATCCTCGACGATGGCGACGCTCACCACCCATTCATCGCCGCCGGCGATGAAGGCCCGGGTGCCGTCGATCGGATCGACCACGAACACCCGCCGGCGGTCCAGCCGCTCGGCGGTGTCGGTGCTTTCCTCGGACAGCCAGCCATGATCCGGCCGGGCCGCCCGCAGGGTCTCGCGCAGATAGGCATCCACCGCCAGATCGGCTTCCGTCACCGGCGACTGGTCGGTCTTGGTGTAGACCTTGGGATCGCGGCGGAAATAGCCGAGCGCGATCTCGCCGGCGGCGTGGGCGGCCTCCACCAGCAGCGGAACATCCCCGGCGGGGGCGGACAGGTCAGCGGCCGGCAACGGTCAGTCCTTCCACGATCACGGACGGGGCGGCAATCGAGAACCGGTCGTCCAGATCATCGGCCGGCTGCATCCCGGCAAAGATCTGCTCCAGGGTGCCGGCAATGGTCACCTCGCTGACCGGGAAGGCGATCTCGCCATTCTCGATCCAGAAGCCGGAGGCGCCGCGGCTGTAATCGCCGGTGACGAGGTTCGCCCCCTGCCCGATCAGGTCGGTGACGAGGAAACCGGTGCCGATGTCCTTCGCCAGATCCTTCGCCGACAGGGCGCCAGGCGCCAGCGTCACGTTGGTGGAGCCCGGCGACGGGCTGCCGATGCCGCGCGACGCCCGGCCGTTGGTGGCCAGGCCCAGCTCCCGGGCGGTGGCGGAATCGAGCAGCCACGAGCGCAGCACGCCATCCTCGACGAGGGTCAGCGGCCGCGCGGCGACGCCCTCGCCATCGAAGGGCCGCGAGCCGAGGCCGCGCGCCTTCAGCGGATCGTCGACGATGTGGATGCCGTCGCGGAAGAGCTTCTGGCCCATGCGATGACGCAGGAAGGAGGTGCCGCGGGCGATCGACGATCCGTTGATGGCGCCGAGCAGGTGACCGACGAGGCCGGCGGCGGCGCGCGGCTCGTACCACACCGTCGTGCGGGTGGTGGGCACCTGACGCGGGTTCAGACGGCGCACGGCGCGCTCGCCGGCGATGCGGCCGATCTCGGCCAGATCCGGCAGGTCGGCGGCATGGGTCTTGGAGGCGCCCCAGAAGTCGCGCTCCATGCCGGTGCCGGTGCCGGCGATGGCCGTGGCATAGCGGGTGTGGCGGGTCACCGTCATGGTGCCGCGGAAACCGGCGGAGGTGGCGAGCACGAAGCCGGTGAGGCCATGGGAGGCCGAGGCGCCGCCGGGGGTCGTCACGCCGGGGACGGCCTGGGCGGCCTCCTCCAGGGCGAGCGCCTCCTCCACCAGCTCCTCGGCGGTGGGCTCGTGCAGGTCGCAGAGATCGAGATCGGGAAATT
>JBBSSF010000798.1:0-1377 GCA_038242345.1 Hyphomicrobiales bacterium | reverse complement strand
GCTTCGACCCCAAGGGCGATGCCCCGGCGGCGCGCAAGTCCAGGACCAGCCGGAGCTGAACGCTTTCGGCACGCAAGAATCCGCCCCGGGCCGGAACCGGGGCGGACGAGGTGCGTTTCCCTGACAGGCCGGATGCAGATCCGGACCAATGACGGACAGTTGAGGCGGGCCGGATGACGGATCCGCCGCGCGGACCTGCGGAATTTTCATTGCCGCAGGCGGGCGACATGCTGTCCGGAGAACAGGGAGACTGTCACATGAACCGCGATATTCTTTCCGGCAACTGGAAGCAGATCAGGGGCAAGGTGCAGGCCGAGTGGGGCAGGCTGACCGATGACGATCTCGATGTCATCGAGGGTCGCCAGACCGAACTCGTCGGTCGCCTCCAGGAACGCTACGGCCTCGCCCGCGACGAGGCCGAGAAGCAGGTGGACCGTTTCCTGAAGCCGCTGCACTGATGCCAGCCGCACGAAGTGCTGACCGCACCTTGGCGCCTGGAGATCAGCGGATTTCTCATATGCCCAAAGGACATGAGAAATCCGCATCGGACTACCAAAGGATCCTATTCAAGGCCCTTTGGTATGACGTCCCGCGTGCCGGGGGCGCATGAAAAAGGGGGGCGGTGCCATCGGGCGCCGCCCCCTTCGATCGTTCATGGCTGGCCGTGATGCCGGTCATACCAGGCGCACGCAGTGCTGACCGCACCTTGGCGCCTGAAGCACAGCAGATTTCTCATATGCCCCAAGGACATCAGGAATCTGCATCGGAAAACCAAGGAGTCCTCTTCGAGGATCTTTGGTATCACACCACCGTGGCGTGGAGATCATAGGCGTCGGCCCGGTCGATGCGGGCGGTGACGAACTCGCCGGCGCGGATCGGGCGGCGCGACACCAGATGGACGACGCCGTCGATTTCCGGCGCGTCATAGGCGGTGCGGCCGGTGCCGGTGGTGCCCTGGGCGGTATCGACCAGCACCTTCAGCCGCTTGCCGACGCGGCCCTGCATGCGCCTGGCCGAAATCGGCTGCTGGTGGGCCATGAGCCGGTGCCAGCGGGCGTCAGTAACTTCGGCCGGCACATGATCGGGCAGCGCGTTGGCGGCAGCGCCTGCCACCGGCTCGTAGCGGAAGCAGCCGACACGATCGAGGCGTGCCTCGCTCATCCAGTCGAGCAGGAACTGGAAGTCCTCGTCCGTCTCGCCGGGGAAGCCGACGATGAAGGACGAGCGGATGGCGAGATCCGGCACGGCGGCGCGCCACTTGGCGATGCGCTCCAGGGTCTGGTCCTGGGCGGCCGGGCGGCGCATGGCCTTCAGCACCCGCGGGGAGGCATGCTGGAACGGGATATCCAGATAGGGCAGCACCTTGCCGGCGGCCAT
>JBBSSF010000797.1:0-1380 GCA_038242345.1 Hyphomicrobiales bacterium | reverse complement strand
CGACTTCCTTCTTCACCAGATCCACGACGCTCTCGAAGGGCGTGCGCTTCTCCGGCGTGATCGCACCGACCCGGATCACCCGCAGGCCGAACTTGCCGTCGACGGTCTCCACGGCGCCGCTGTCGGCCGCGAAGGCGGCGGCGGCAACCGCCGGATCCACCACCTGGTCCCGGGTCACGCTGCCGAGATCGATGTCGGCCACGGTCCGGTCGGCCAGGACGGCCACCGCATCCGGGCTGTCGCCGGCCTTGAGGGCGGCGACGATCCTGTCCGCCAGGGCGGCATCGGCCGCCGGGATCTGGAGGATCTCGCGCTGCTCGGGCTCGACGAAGCGCGCGCCGCCGGCATCATAGGCGGCGCGGGCATCGGCATCCGACACGGTGGCCGGATCGACCAGCCTGGCCGGATCCACAGTCAGCACCGCGACGGCGCGATATTCCGGCGCGCGGAAGCGCCCCTTCACCTTGTCGAAATAGGCGGTCAGCTCGTCATCGGTCGGGTCGGCCACCGGCGGCACTGCATTGGGGCCGAGCTGGAAGGCGCGCACGGAGCGCTCCTGGAAGCGGAAGTCCCACATCGCCTCGTCATAGGCGGTGGGCACCTGAAGGTCGCCGAAGAAGCCTTCCACCACCTGCCGGCGGGAGGCGAGCGCCCGCTGGGACTGGACGAACATGTCCTCGGTGAGGCCGGCATTGCCGACGAGCTGCTGGAAGCGCACCCGGTCGAAGGCCCCCGAGGGACCGGCAAAGGCCGGATCCGAGCGGATCTGGTCCGCCACTTCCTGATCGGAAACGCCGACGCCCAGCCGCTTGGCCTCCTCGTTCAGCAGCGCCTCGGTGATGAGGCGGCTGAGGGCCTGGCCCGGCAGGCCGAGACGGGCCGCCATGTCGGTGGAAATGGGCTGGCCCATGCGCTGGCCGGCCATCTGCAGCATCTGCTGATAGTCGGTCTGGAAGCGGGCGAGCGGAATGTCCTCGGATCCGACCCTGGCAACGGAGGTGCTGCTCAGCCCGGAGAAGAAACCGGAGATGCCCCAGACGCCGAAGCTCAGGACGAGGATGGCCATCAGGAACTTGGCGACGATGCCTTGGGCGCCGCGGCGCAGGGTATCGAGCATGAGACGATAAGGGTCCGGGATCCGGCCCGGGGCCTCCTCTGGAACAGGGGCCCCGCGGCTCATTATTCGGGAACGAAATGCGCGCGGATCATAGAAAGAGCGCCCCGCCCCGGCAAGCGCGGCGGACGGGCCGGCCGAAAGAAGCCTTTTCCCGGCCGCGCCGCCGCCATCTTCCGCCCCCGCGGCAGCGTGACCGGGGGGCCGACCGGCGGAAAGCGCTTTGGTTTGCACTGCGATTTCTGGTACGCGCGCAGGGGCCCCGT
>JBBSSF010000796.1:0-1384 GCA_038242345.1 Hyphomicrobiales bacterium | reverse complement strand
CGTCAACAACGAGGTCTATTATCGCGTCTCCGACTTCCTGGAGGCCGAACACTTCTTCCTGCCCCAGCACCGCCGCATCTACGAGATGACGGTGCACCTGATCCGCGCCGGCAAGGTCGCCTCGCCGGTGACGCTGAAGACCTTCTTCGGGCCGGAAGAAAAGATCAGCGACCTGCCCTTCGCGCGCTATCTGATGATGCTGGCCTCGGAAGCCACGACGATCATCAATGCGGAAGACTATGCCCGCCTGCTGTTCGATCTCGCCCTGCGCCGGGCGCTGATCGAGATCGGCGAGGAGATGGTCAACACCGCCTTCGATTCGCCGGTGGATGCCGCCCCGCGCGACCAGATCGCCAACATCGAGCGCCAGCTCTACAGCCTCGCCGAATCGGGCCACTTCGAGGGCGGCTTCGAGACCTTCGGCTCCGCCCTCACCCAGGCCGTCGACATGGCGGCCGCCGCCTACAACCGCGCCGGCGGCCTCTCCGGCCTCTCTACCGGCCTGACCGACCTCGACCAGCGCATGGGCGGCCTCCAGCGCTCGGACCTGATCGTGCTCGCCGGCCGTCCGGCCATGGGCAAGACGTCGCTGGCCACCAACATCGCCTTCAACGTCGCCAAGGCCTACAAGGCCGAGATCCAGCCCGATGGCAGCCACAAGTCGGTGGATGGCGGCGTCGTCGGCTTCTTCTCCCTGGAAATGTCGGCCGAGCAGCTTGCCACCCGCATTCTCGCCGAACAGTCCGGCGTGCCCTCCTCGCTGATCCGCCGCGGCGCCATCGACGAGGACCAGTTCGAGCGTCTCGCCGTCGCCGCCCAGGAAATGCAGACCATCCCGCTCCACATCGACCAGACCGGCGGCCTCACCATCGGCCAGCTTGCCGCGCGTGCCCGGCGGCTGAAGCGCCAGAAGGGGCTCGACCTCCTCGTCATCGACTATCTCCAGCTCCTCTCGGGCTCCGGCAAGCGCGCCTCCGACAGCCGCGTGCAGGAAATCACCGAGATCACCACGGGCCTGAAGGCGCTCGCCAAGGAGCTGGAAGTGCCGATCATCGCGCTGTCCCAGCTTTCGCGTCAGGTGGAATCGCGCGACGACAAGCGGCCGCAGCTGTCCGACCTCCGGGAATCCGGCTCCATCGAACAGGACGCCGACGTGGTGATGTTCGTCTATCGCGACGAATATTATCTGAAGAACAAGAAACCCAAGGAGGGGTCCGAGGAGTTCTTCAAATGGCAGACTGAAATGGAGCAGGTTGCGGGCATCGCGGAAATCATCATCGGCAAGCAGCGTCACGGCCCGACGGGTACCGTGGCGGTGCAGTTCGACGCCGAGGTGACGCGCTTCTCCAACCTTGCCCGCGAACACATTCTGCCCGAGCGGATG
>JBBSSF010000795.1:0-1397 GCA_038242345.1 Hyphomicrobiales bacterium | reverse complement strand
CTCACCATTCCGGAGGAATATGGCGGCCTCGGCATGGGCAAGGATTCCATGTGCGTGGTCACCGAGGAGCTGTCGCGCGCCTATATCGGCGTCGGCTCGCTCGGCACCCGCTCCGAAATCGCCGGCGAGCTGATCCTCGCCGGTGGCACCGAAGAGCAGAAGGCCAAGTGGCTGCCGCTGCTGTCGTCGGGCGAAATCCTGTCGACCGCCGTGTTCACCGAGCCGAATACCGGTTCGGACCTTGCCTCGCTCAAGACCCGGGCGGTGAAGGAGGGCGACGTCTACAAGGTCTACGGCAACAAGACCTGGATCACCCATCCGGTGCGTGCCGACATCATGACCCTGCTGGTGCGCACCAACCCGGCCGAGCCCGGCTACAAGGGTCTCTCCATGCTGATCGCGGAAAAGCCGCGCGGTACTGACGAGACCCCGTTCCCGGCCGAAGGCATGACCGGCGGCGAGATCGAAGTCCTCGGCTATCGCGGCATGAAGGAATTCGAGATCGGCTTCGACGGCTTCGAGGTGAAGGCGGAGAACCTCCTCGGCGGCGAGGAAGGCCAGGGCTTCAAGCAGCTCATGCAGACCTTCGAGAGCGCCCGCATCCAGACCGCGGCCCGGGCCGTTGGCGTCGCCCAGTGCGCCATGGAACTCGGCCTGCGCTATGGCGAGGAGCGGATCCAGTTCGGCAAGCCGCTGATCTCCTTCCCGCGGGTGGCCGACAAGATCGCGATGATGGCCGTCGAGACCATGATCGCCCGCCAGCTCACCTATTTCTCGGCCCGCCGCAAGGATTCCGGCGAGCGCTGCGATCTGGAAGCCGGCATGGCCAAGCTGCTGGGGGCCCGCATCGCCTGGTCGAATGCCGACAATGCGCTCCAGATCCATGGTGGCAACGGCTTCGCGCTGGAATATGCGATCTCCCGCGTGCTCTGCGACGCCCGCATCCTCAACATCTTCGAGGGTGCCGCCGAAATCCAGGCCCAGGTGATCGCCCGCCGTCTGCTGGACAGCTGATCGCCCGCTTCCGGTCCCCGGCGCGGGGCCGGTCTCTGCTTCTGCCGGCGGGCCCTTTTCGGGTCCGCCGGTGGTTCTTTCGGACCGCGCGCTCGGGATTCCCGGACGCCGCGCCCCGAAAGTGCCATGCTTGGCCGCGGAAATTCCTCTCCGACCCACACCGGAGCCGCCCGATGCCCGCCAGCCAGCCCGCCTGTCCCGACCGTCCCGACCGCTCCCGCCGACGCTCCGGCCGGAGGACGGGTCTGCCCTTCCTCGCCGCCCTGCTGCTGGCGGGCGTCCCGCTGTCGGCAGACGCCTTCGAGCTGACCTGGCCCGCCGCCTGTACCGACGGCACCGACTGCTTCGTCCAGAATTATGTCGACCATCCCGGTCCCGGACTG
>JBBSSF010000794.1:0-1401 GCA_038242345.1 Hyphomicrobiales bacterium | reverse complement strand
TGCACAGGGCCGTGTTGCCGGCAACGACGCCGGACAGGGCCACGGACTTCTTCGTCTTCTGCGGACCGGTTTCAGCCATGCGGATTTCCTCCCGATGTGCGGATGACGGGACACCATCGGCCGCCCTGTCGGGGGCACCGACCGGCCCTCCGACGCCCCGGGAGAGCCGGAACAGCGGGGAAGGCCGGGAGGGCGCCGGGGCGTCCCGTCGTTGGGGGTGGATGGATCCCCCGCCGCACCGGCTCCGCCCCCCTCCTCCCGGAAGCGGGGCCGGCGCGGCAGGGACGCCTGTCGGGGAACAGGGGCAGGCGCCCCGACAGGCCGGGCACAGGCGGGCGGACCGGCCTCCCCCCAAGGGTCGCGGGCCGGCCCCGCCCGTGCATCAGGCGGCCTCAAGCGAGCGCAAGGCTCACGCCGCCGGTTCGGTCACCGCCGATACGGCCGGCCGGTCGAACAGGCCAGTGGCGGCCGGCGAGACGAGCTTTTCCGGCGCCACCTGGAAGGTCAGCCCCGAGAGATCATCCGCCGACAGCTTCGGCAGGCGATCGACCACGCCGAGGAAGCGGTCCTGCTCGGCCCCGGCGACGAGGCCATCGGCGAGCGTGCGGAATTTCTCGATGTAGTTGGCCCGCCCGAACAGCCGCGCACCCAGCGGATGGGCATCGGCCACCGCGATGTCGTCCTCGATCACCCGGCCATCGCTGAGGGTGACGATGACATGGCCGCCGAAGGCCTTCTCGCGCGGATCGCGGCTGTGATAGCGCCGGGTCCACGCCGGATCCTCCTCGGTGCGGACCTTGTGCCAGAGGGCAATCGTCTCCGGCCGGTGGGCACGCGCCGGCGCATAGGAGCGCTCGTGGTGCCAGCCGCCATCCTCCAGCGCGACGGCGAAGATGTACATGATGGAATGGTCAAGGGTTTCGCGACTGGCGTCCGGGTCCATCTTCTGGGGATCCTTGGCGCCGGTGCCGATCACATAATGGGTGTGATGGCTGGTGCGGATGAGGATGTCCGTCACCTTCGACAGATCCCCGATCTTCGGGCCGAGCCGGCGGGCGAGGTCGATGAGGGCCTGGCTCTGATATTCGGCCGAGTGCTCCTTGGTGTAGGTGTCCAGAATGGCGCGCTTGGGCTCGCCCGGCGCCGGCAGCGGCACCTGATAGCGGGCCTCGGGGCCACCGAGCATCCAGGCGATGAAGCCGTCCTCGCCCTCCCAGGCCGGCGACGGCGCTCCTTCGCCGCGCATCACCCGGTCGACGGCTTCCACCGCCATCTTGCCGGCAAAGGCCGGAGCATAGGCCTTCCACGAGGAAATCTCGCCCTTGCGCGACTGGCGGGTGGTGGTGGTGACGTGCAGCGCCTGCTGCACCGCCTGCCAGATGGTTTCCACCGGCAGGTTCA
>JBBSSF010000793.1:0-1403 GCA_038242345.1 Hyphomicrobiales bacterium | reverse complement strand
CGCGCCTGAAGAACATCAGATTTCTCATATGCCTCAATGGCATGAGAAATCTGAACCGGAATACCAAAGAGTCCTTTTCAAGGATCTTTGGCATGAGGCGGACAGACACGCCGGAGGTCGCCCCGGCCTCCGGCCTCAGCCGGCGCGCGGATCGCCGGTCAGGTGGACGAGCGGGAACACCCGCCCGTCATGATCGAGATCGGAGCGCCCGGTCTCGCGAAAGCCCATGCGGCCATAGAAGGCGAGCGCTGCCCGGTTCTCGGCGTTGACGTCGATGCGCAGCGGCGCAACGGTCCCGGCGGCGTCCAGCAGCAGCGCCCGGCCAAGCCCGTGGCCGAAGGCCTCGGGCGCCACATAGAGCGCCTCCACATCCGCCCCCTCCCGGCCGAGAAAGGCGAGCGGCCGGTCTGCCCGGTCGACCGCCACCCGCAGATGGGCACCCGGCAGATAGGCATCGCGCACCAGCGGGAACAGGTCGGCGATTTCGCCCGGGGACAGGAAATCGTGGGTGGCCTCGACGGAGGCGAGCCAGAGATCGGCCAGGAGCGCCCGGTCATCGGGACGCCCGTCACGCAGACGGGTGGCAGGCTGGCGCGAACGGGAACGGGCGGCAGAAAACATCACGAACGCCTCCGGAAGCCTTGGCGGCTTCTTCTCCGGCCGGCTCCGGTAAGGCAGGCTCCCGAAACGGCCGCGTGCACGCGGTCCATAGGCGCCCGAAGCGGAGCGGATGCAAGCAGAAAGGCGGACCGCCCCGTCCCGCCTGACGGAGACCGGCCGCCGTCAGTCCGCCGGCGAGGCGTCCTGGGCCGCCAGATCCCGATAGAGCCCCTGGGCCTCGGGGGCCGGGCCGCGACGGGTGCCCAGCGCGCGGATCTCGATGATCCGGACCGAGCGGCCGAGCACGAGAGTGAGCACGTCCCCCACCCGGATGGCATTGGCCGGATTGTCGGTCTTCTCGCGGTTGATCCGCACGTGACCGGCAGCGATCAGCCCCTGCGCGAGGGTGCGCGACTTCACCAGCCGGGAAAAGAACAGCCACTTGTCGAGCCGCAGCCGGTCGTCCTCCGCCACCGTCCCCGCCTCCTTGCCGCCCTCTCCCCCGGGGCATCGATGCCAAATGAAAAACGGGGCGCCGTCGCCGGCGCCCCGTCCGAAATCCTCGCCGCCTCAGCGCTTGTTGCGGCTCTCCAGCTCTTCCTTGAGCTTGGCGAGCTTGGCGAACGGCGAATCGGGATCCGCCACCTTGCGCTCCTCGCGCCGGTTGTTGCGGTCCTGGCCGCCGCCGCCCGGACGATTGTCCTCCCGGCGCGGCCGGTCATCCTTGCGGTCCGGACGCGGCCCGCCGCCCCGGGTGGACGCCCCCGGCGCCCCCTCGAAGCGCCGCTTGCCCTCGGAACGCT
>JBBSSF010000792.1:0-1404 GCA_038242345.1 Hyphomicrobiales bacterium | reverse complement strand
GCTGTGGACGGCGCCGGACGATCTTCCCGCGCGTCTTCCGGTCACCCTTTCCGGACCGGGGAAGAATGCTCTAGTCTCGCCGGGTCCCCCCTTCCGCGCCGTCGCCGACAGGTCGCCCGTTCCATGCTCACGCCGCACACTCCCGCCTCCCTGCGTCCGCCCTTCGCGAACTATGCCCATGCGATGGAGGTGTCTGCGGGAACGCGGCTCCTGTTCATCTCCGGCCAGCTCGGCATCCACCCGGATGAGTCCATCCCCGAGGGGGCGGAGGAGCAGGCGGACCTGATCTTCGCCAACCTCGCCGTGATCCTGGCGGAGGCCGGCATGACCCCGGCCGACATCGTGCGCATCAACGCCTTCGTGTCCGGGCGCGCGCATCTCCAGCCCTACATGCGCGCCCGCGACCGCTTCGTGGGCGGCGCCGGCCCGGCCTCCACCCTGATGATCGTGACCGGATTTGCCCGGGAAATCTTCAAGGTCGAGATCGAGGTGGTGGCCGCCGCCGCCCCGCGGCCATGACGGCCCCCATGACGGCACCGGCCCTTCTCGCCCTCATCGGCCCGCTCGCCATCGTCTGGGCCCTGGCGGTCGCCACTCCGGGACCGAACTTCTTCGCCATCCTGACCGCAGGGCTCGAACGCGGCCGTGCCGCGGCCATCACCACGGCCCTCGGCACCGTGCTTGGCGCGGTGGTCTGGGTGTCGGCGGGGCTGTTCGGGCTGGCGGCGCTCTTTCGCGCCTTTCCGGTAGCGGAGACCGCGATCCGCTGGGCGGGCGCGGTGTTTCTCGTCTGGAACGGCCTCGGCTACTGGCTGGCGGCCAGCCGGCCGGATCAGGGCGGCCGGTCCGGCGCCGCCTCCTTCCGCACCGGCCTCCTCACCACCCTGACGAACCCGAAGAGCGCGGCGGTTGCCGCCTCGGTGCTGGCGGTCGCCATTCCGCCGACGGCGCCCACCCCGGTGTTCGCCCTGGCGGCCGGCGTGCTGATCGCCGTCTCCACCATCTGGTATCTGGGGATCGTCGCCGTCCTCGGCTCCCATCCTGCGACACGGCGCATCTATGGCCGGGCCCGGCCCTTGCTTCTGCGCCTGTCCGGAACCGCCTTCATTGCCTTCGGGCTCGCGTTGCCCTTCGAGAAGTGAGAACCGCCATGCGCCTGTGGATCAAGGACCCGATTGCCGTGCTTGCCGACGGCGCCGAGCGGGGTCTCGTCATCGAGAATGGCAGGATCGCCGAACTCGTCGGCCGCGGTCGCGAACCGGTGTCACCGGTGGACCGGGTCTATGATGCCGGCCGGCATGTCATCATCCCCGGCCTCATCAATACCCATCACCATTTCTTCCAGACGCTGACCCGGGCGCACCCGAAGGCGATCAACAAGGAACTCTTTCCCTGGCTCCAGGC
>JBBSSF010000791.1:0-1405 GCA_038242345.1 Hyphomicrobiales bacterium | reverse complement strand
GTAGCTCTGCTGCGTCACCGAACTGGCGCCGGCGGCGCGCGCATCGAGCGCCGCCTGGGCAGCCGTCGGGACCAGCGGACGCACCGGCGGCCGCGCCGCCGGCGCGCCGGGCGCAGGAGGCGGCTCGGGAGCGATCACCGGCTCGGGCTCGGCCATCACGGGCGGGGCCGGCGGCGGCACGGGCTCGGGCGGCGGCACATAGGGTTCCATCGCCGGCAGGCGCGCGGAAGCGGGCGCCCGGGCGGCCCCGGTCGCCTGGGGCGTCGCGCGGCCGAACCGTCCGCCCGGCCGCGGCGGCGTCCAGGCGGGCTGGGGAGCAACCCGATCGGCCACGATCCGGGTCAGCTCAGCCAGCGGATCATCCTCGAACCCGTCGTCGACAGGTTCGCCGGTCTGCGGATGGGCGTAGGCGCGCGGATCGGCCATGGGCGGTCATGTCCTTGAACGGGTTCCGGAATCCTGGAGGGACCGACAGCCGCGGCGCGAATCCGCAGGCCCGGTCCCGTCCACGGGAATTCCTCACCTCAACTCCTCGGGCGCCGACACCCCGAGAAGGGAGAGCCCGGTCGCCAGAACGGTGGCAACGGCTGCGACGAGCGCCAGCCGGGCCAGGGTCAACTCTGTCTCGACAGGGTTAATGAAACGTAACTCCGGCGAATCTTTGCCCCGGTTCCAGTGGCTGTGGAAGGCCGAGGCCAGATCGTGGAGGTAGAAGGCGATGCGGTGCGCCTCCTCGGCCTCCGCCGCCTGCTCCACCACCCGCGGCCACTCGGCCAGCTTGGCGGCGAGCCCGAGTTCTCCGGCATCCGTCAGCGGCGCCAAGGAGACTTTCGCCAGCGCGTCCCGGCCCAGATCGACGGAGCCGAGCGCCGCCGGCGCCTGCTTGGCCAGCACCGAGCAGCAGCGCGCATGGGCATACTGCACATAGAACACCGGATTGTCGCGCGACTGCTCGGTGACCTTCTGGAAGTCGAAATCCAGAGTGGCGTCATTCTTGCGGAACAGCATCATGAAGCGGACGGCATCGGTGCCGACCTCGTCCACGACCTCGCGCAGCGTCACGAAGGTGCCGGCGCGCTTGGACATCTTCACCGGCTCGCCGCCGCGGAACAGGCGCACGAGCTGGCAGAGCTTCACTTCAAGCTCCGCATGGCCATCGGACATGGCCGAAACGGCCGCTGCCACGCGCTTGACATAGCCGCCATGGTCGGCGCCCCAGATATCCACCAGCAGCGTGAAGCCGCGCAGATATTTGTCATAATGATAGGCGATGTCGGAGGCGAAATAGGTGTAGGAGCCGTCCGACTTGACCAGCGGCCGGTCCACATCGTCCCCGAACTCGGTGGAGCGGAACAGGCTCTGCTCGCGGTCCTCCCAGTCCTCCGGCAGCTGACCCTTGGGCGGC
>JBBSSF010000790.1:0-1409 GCA_038242345.1 Hyphomicrobiales bacterium | reverse complement strand
GGACAGCGGGCCGATCCGCGTCCTGCCCGGCCCCCAGGACGACCATTTCGCCCCCGACCAGATCGCCGCCTTCCTCGCCACCGGCTGGCGGGTGTCGCCGCGCTCGGACCGCATGGCCTATGCCCTCGATGGCCCGCCGCTCAGCCACGCCCGCGGCCACGACATCGTGTCGGACGGCGTCGCCTTCGGGGCGATCCAGGTGCCGGGCTCGGGCCTGCCCTTCGTGCTGATGGCCGACCGGCAGCCGACCGGCGGCTATCCGAAGATCGCCACCGTGATCGGCGCCGATCTCGGCCGCCTCGCCCAGCGCCGGCCGGGGGAGACGGTGCACCTCGCCGCCGTCTCCCTTGCGGACGCTATCGCTGCCCGGACCACCCTCGCCGCGCGACTCACCCGGCCGCCGGAGCTGGCGCCGCTCCTGCGTACGGACCTGCCGTCGGAGTTCCTGCTCGGCCTCAACCTCGTCGATGGCGTCGTGAATGCCCGGAATCCGTGACATCTCAGGCGTGGAAGGCCCGTCGTCGCCTTGTCACGGGGCGCCCCATCCCCTATAAGGCGCCTCGTTCGCACCCCTGGAGGCGGACCGCATCGGGCCGGCGCACGGCCCTTATTCCTGTTTCGGAGTTAACCCATGTCTCAGGTCAGCGTGCTGACTGCCGAGGTGCGTGAACGGGTGGGCAAGGGGGCCGCTCGGGCGCTGCGCCGTGAGAACAAGATCCCCGCCGTGATCTACGGTGGCAAGAAGCCCCCGGTCTCCATCGTGCTCCCCTACAAGGAGCTGTGGATGAAGCTGAACGCCGGCGGCTTCCTCACCCACATCGTCGAGATCGAGGTCGGTGGCGAGAAGATCCGCGCGATCCCGCGCGACTACCAGCTCGACCGCGTGCGCGACACCCTGGTCCACATCGACTTCCTGCGCGTGTCCGAGGGCACCCGCCTGACGGTTGAAGTGCCGGTGCACGTCATCAATGAAGAGACCTCCCCGGGCCTGAAGGCCAGGGGCGTGCTCACCATTGCCGCGCACCATGTCGAACTGGAAGCCCCGGCCGATGCGATCCCGGAAGCCGTGATCGTCGACCTCGCCACCCTCGACATCGGCGACAACGTCCACCTCGGCCAGCTCACGCTGCCGGCCGGCGTCACCGCCGTCGACCCGGAGACCGCGATCCTCTCGATCGCCGGTCCGAATGTTCCGGATGCCGAGCCCGAGGCGGCGCCTGCCGTCGAGGCCGCTCCGGCTGCGGCTGCCACGCCCGAGACGAAGTGATCCGGTGGCCGGACCCGATAACCCGTCCGGCCACATTTCCGGCCGCCGCCCGTCCCTCGGGACGGGCAGCGCGCCGGACGAGCGCCCGGGACCGCACGCGCCGGACCCGGAGCGGGCGGTCTTTTGGGTCCGGCCCCAGGGC
>JBBSSF010000789.1:0-1416 GCA_038242345.1 Hyphomicrobiales bacterium | reverse complement strand
GGCGGCGCACGGCGCGGATGCCGGTGGGCGACGTCACGTTGATCTCGGTCAGGTTGCCGTCGATCACGTCGATGCCGACGAAGAGCAGGCCCTTTTCGGCCAGCGCCGGGCCGATGCGCTCGCAGATCTCGCGCTCGCGCGGGGAGAGATCGGTGGCCGCCGCCGCACCGCCGCGCACCATGTTGGAGCGCAGGTCGCCGGGGGCCGGCACCCGGTTGACGGCGCCGGCAAACACGCCATCGACGAGGATGATGCGCTTGTCGCCATCCACCACCTTCGGCAGATAACGCTGCACCACCCAGGGCTCGCGGAAGGTCACCGAGAACAGGTCATAGAGCGAGCCATAGTTCACGTCGTCCCGGGTGATGCGGAACACCGCCGCGCCGCCATTGCCATAGAGCGGCTTCATGACGATGTCGCCATGCTCGGCCCGGAAGGCGTCGATCTCGGCCCGGTCGCGGGTGATGAGGGTCGGCGGCATCAGCTCGGGGAACAGGGTGACGAAGATCTTCTCCGGCGCATCGCGCACTTCGGCCGGATTGTTCACCACCAGCGTGTTCGGGTGGATGCGCTCCAGCATGTGGGTGGCGGTGATGTAGGCGAGATCGAAGGGCGGATCCTGACGCATCAGGATGACGTCCATCTCGGACAGCGCCACGCGCGCGGGCGCGCCGAGGGTGAAGTGATCGCCCGCGACGTCGCGCACCGTCAGCGGCTCCACGGTGGCGAACACCACGCCGTCGCGCATGGCCATGCGGTCGACGGTGTAATGATAGAGCGCATGGCCGCGCGCCTGCGCCTCCAGCAGCAGGGCGAAGGTGCTGTCGCCCGCGATCTTGATCGAGGCGATGTGATCCATCTGGACCGCGACTTTGAGCGCCATGGAGGAAGTCCCGGAAATTAGGAGGCCGCAATGGCCGGGGGGAGGGCAGGGGCCGGAACGGCCGGAGCCTTTCCTATGCGCCCGCCGCGCCGGCTTGTCCACCAACGGGCCCCGCGCCGGGGGGGCCCGCGCGGGAATGAGACCGGCGCCGGAGCGGCCGGACGGGAAAAGGGATTCCGGGTGCCGCTGCGGGCCGGGTCGCCGGCCGGACAGGTCCCCCGATCGGGCGGTCGGGCCACAGGCGGCCGAGCCGGGGCGTGCCGATCCGAAGGGGGCCTTTCAACGGCCCGGATACCAGGCACGTCGGTGCCGACCGCACCCACGCGCCTGAAGAGCGGCGGATTTCCCATATGCCTTAATGGCATGAGAAATCCGCATCGGAATGCCAAAGGATCCTTTTCAAGGACCTTTGGCAGGATATCGCCCCCGGACGCGCGGGGGCTGCCTCGCGGACGGGTGTCCCCGGTCCGGGCAGGCCCGCAAACGACATCGGGCCGCGCTGGCGGTCTGCCAGCGCGGCCCGACGGGACGGG
>JBBSSF010000788.1:0-1417 GCA_038242345.1 Hyphomicrobiales bacterium | reverse complement strand
GGATGTCTCATGCCATTGGTGCAGATGAGAAATCCGGTCCCGTACAGGCGCGTGGGTGCGGTCGGCAGTTTGCGCGCCTGACATGAGAAGGGCGCGGCCCGCCCGACGCGCGGCCTGCCACGAGCCCCGTCGCCCGCTGCCGGCTGGGCGCGGGTAACCTTCCGGAGTTGCCGGGTCCCTCGGGGCCCGCTGCCTGGAATCTGGGCATCCCTGACGGAATTTGCGCGACGGAGCGTCGCGTGGCGCATCTTTGTGCGCGCCTTTTCGTGCTGGGCGCTTTGTTTTTTCGGCATTTCACATTATATTCATCGGACCGCTGGCGAATTCCCCGTCCTTGGCGTGTCCTCCCTGCGCGTTTCACCTTCTTGCGGTTGTCCAACGGGTCGGTCTGCCCTGTCAGGCGCCATGGTTGGGCGGAAGGGCAGTGGGCAGGGTTTGTGCGCTGTGATGCACGGGTATGCAACGGGCGGTCAATCTTTCCGGTGCCGGACGGGTGGTCCGGATCGCCTGGATCTGAGGGGGCTTCGTCAGACGTCTTCGGGGGTGTGGCTCCCGCCGGCAGGGCCGTGTGCTGGCGCAGGCTGGGTCCGCACGATCATGCCACGGGCTGTCCGCAGCTCCCCTGCCGTCGTGGTCGGCGCGCGCGGGGCAGGTACCATTGCCGGCCCCGCCGGGCCCGGTCCGGGTCTGGCGCGTAGCCCTGTCCCTTGAGACCCGGTTTCTGTCACCGGCCGGAGCCATCGCTCCGGATCCGTGGTCCTGTCGCCGGTGCCCGGACCGCGCCTGTTTCCCGCGGCCTCTTCTGGCCGGTCCGGTCGGCAGGCGCGCTTCCCGGCCCCGGGTGATGGCCCCCGCCTCGGGGTCCGTCGAGTCGCTTTCTAGCGCTGTTTCCCACCGGAAGGGAAGGGGGCAGCGATCCCCTGTCGGCAAGGGCGGCGCTGGTGCCGCGGGCACAGGGCGTTTGCAAGCGGTGCGGGCGGTTCCCGTTCGTGCCGGTCAGCGTCGGACACCGGTGCGGATCCGCCGTGCCGGACCCGGTCCGTGGCGAATGCGAGGAGTAAAGACGCGGTATGGCGAACACTGTGAAGAAGCCCGCTCAGCGTCACGGCTTCAAGACGAACGAGTACATCGTCTATCCGGCGCATGGCGTCGGGCAGATCGTGGCGATCGAGGAGAGCCAGGTTGCCGGCTATCAGCTTGAGCTCGTCGTGATCTCGTTCGAGAAGGACAAGATGACGCTGCGGGTTCCGGTGGCGAAGATTCCGTCGGTGGGCATGCGCAAGCTTGCCGAGCCGACCCTCGTCCGCAAGGCGCTCGACACCGTCAAGGGCCGTGCCCGGGTGAAGCGCACCATGTGGAGCCGCCGCGCGCAGGAATTTGAAGCCAAGATCAATTCCGGCGCTCTGCTTGCCATCGC
>JBBSSF010000787.1:0-1422 GCA_038242345.1 Hyphomicrobiales bacterium | reverse complement strand
GGCCCCTCCAGTTTTTCTTTCAAAATAGGGGGGAGGTTCGGAGGCCCTCGGGCCTCCGGGCGGGTGCGGGCGGCAGCCCGCCGAGCGCGCCTCCCGGGTGAGAGCCATGGGCCTGACCGAAGAACAGATCCAGATCCGCGATGCGGCCCGGGTGTTTGCGGCCGAGCGTCTTGCGCCCTTCTCGGCGGAGTGGGATCGCAAGCATGAGTTTCCGCGCGCGGCGATGACCGAGATGGGCGAGCTGGGCTTTCTCGGCATGCTGGTGCCGGAGGCCTATGGCGGCTCGGAGACGGGGCAGCTGGCCTACACGCTGGCGCTGGAAGAGATTGCGGCCGGCGATGGTGCGTGCTCGACGATCATGAGCGTGCATTCGTCGGTCGGCTGCGTGCCGATCCTGAAGTTCGGCACGGAGGAGCAGAAGCAGCGCTTTCTGCCCAAGATGGCGGCCGGCGAGTGGATCGGCGGCTTCGCGCTGACGGAGCCGCAGGCGGGGTCGGATGCCTCGGGGCTGAAGACCCGGGCGCGCAAGGATGGCGACCGCTATATTCTGTCCGGCTCCAAGCAGTTCATCACCTCGGGCAAGAATGGCTCGGTGGTGATCGTGTTTGCGGTGACGAACCCGGATCTCGGCAAGAAGGGCATTTCCGCCTTCATCGTGCCCACCGACACGGCCGGTTATGAAGTCGTGCGCGTCGAGGACAAGCTCGGCCAGCACGCCTCGGATACCTGCCAGCTCGCCTTCAACGACATGGAAATTCCGGTCTCCCAGCGGCTGGGCGAGGAAGGCGAGGGGCTGAAGATCGCGCTGTCCAATCTGGAAGGCGGGCGCATCGGCATCGCCTCCCAGGCCGTCGGCATGGCGCGGGCCGCGTTCGAGGCGGCGAAGGCCTATGCCAAGGAGCGCATCACCTTCGGCAAGCCGATTTTCGAGCATCAGGCGGTGGCCTTCAAGCTGTCGGACATGGCGGTGAAGATCGAGGCGGCGCGGCATCTGGTGCTGAACGCCGCGGCGCTGCGCGAGGCCGGACAGCCCTGCCTGACGGAAGCCTGCATGGCCAAGCTGTTTGCCTCCGAGATGGCCGAGCAGGTGTGCTCGGCGGCGATCCAGATCCACGGCGGCTATGGCTATCTGGCGGATTTCCCGGTGGAAAAGATCTACCGCGATGTCCGCGTGTGCCAGATCTACGAGGGCACCAGCGAGGTGCAGCGCCTCGTGATCGCCCGCAGCCTCTAGAAAACGGTCGCCGGCCCGGAGTGCCCTCAAGAGGAGCAGCCGGGCCGGCCCGATGTCCTCGGGGTTCCCCGCTCCTCCGGCGGGGGGCCGCCCGGCGATCCCGGCACGGTCCGCCTTCTCCCGCGGGTGCCGGGGTCGCCGGGCATTCCTTTTTTCCGACTGTCCGCAGACCGAGAAGAGCCCGCCAT
>JBBSSF010000786.1:0-1423 GCA_038242345.1 Hyphomicrobiales bacterium | reverse complement strand
TCAGGCCCTCATGAAAAAGCCGAAGGTGCTGCTGCTCGACGAGCCCTTCGGGGCGCTGGATCCCGGCATCCGCGCCGAGATCCACGGCCTGATGCGGCGCTTATGGAACGAGGTGCCGCTGACGGTGGTCATGGTCACCCATGATCTGTCGGAAGCCTTTGGCTTGGGCACCCGGGTGATCGCCTTCGAGCGCCGCCGCCAGCGGCCCGAGGAGAGCGCCCGCTACGGCGCCACCATCCGCACCGACAACACCCTCTGGCCGCCGCGTCTTGCCGGCGGCACCGACCACCGGGACGGCCCGGCGGATGCCTCCCCCTCCGGCCGGGACGTCCCGGCGCTTCAAGCCATGGGACGCTGATCCGATGAGCACGCTTGTCCTGACGCCCCTCGACGAGGATGCCGGCATTCCGGCCCTGCGCGACCGCTATGAGGCGCTGAAGGCGCTGGGCCAGAAGGAAGTTTCCGGCGAGCTGCCGGCACTTTCCGCCACCCCGGCGCCGATCCCCGCGGGCGCGCTGATCCACGCCGAGACCATCCCCGGCGGCTGGTACACCACCACTTTCCTCAAGCGCGGCGAGGCGCTCCGGATCGAGACCACCGCCGGCAACAGCGCCGTCTCTCTGGCGATCTGGAATGCCGACGACACCTCCGAGCGGCTGAACGTCGCCGACACCGTCAAGGTCCAGTGGTCGGCCGATATCCGCAACGGCCGGGTGCTGCTCTCCGACATGGGCCGCGTGCTGGCGGCGCTGGTGGAGGACAGCTGCGGCGCCCACGACGCCCTGGTCGGCGGCTCCACGCCGGCAAGCGTCGCGAAGCGCTTCCCCGGTGTCTCCGTGCGCAACACCCGGGACAATCTGGTGCTGGCCGCCGGCAAGCATGGCCTCGCCCGCAAGGATGTGCCGCCTGTCTTCACCCTGTTTGCCCCTGTGCGCGTCGATGCCGACGGCCGCTTCGGCTGGGTTCCGGGCAAGGTGAAGGCCGGGGATTTCGTCACCCTGAAGGCCGAAATGAACCTGCTGGTGGCGCTCTCCAGCACGGCCCATCCGCTGGATCCCGATGCTGTCGCCAAGCCCGGCGCCGTCATCGCCACCCGGTTCCGCTCGGCCGAGCCGGCGACCATCGCCCGCACCCTCTCGCCCGAGGCGGTGCGGGCTTACGAGAACACCGACCCGCTGTTCGTCGCCTGAGGTCCGGGAGAACCTGACATGACCACGTCCTTCGTCTGCGCCCCCGGCACCCGTCCCGCCGACAGCGCCATCCTCGATTTCACCATTCCGTCGCGCCAGCCCTGGTCCGGCCTCATCCGCAAGGGCCAGACCTTCCGCCTGATCGACCTTGGCGGCTGTCAGGCCGTCGACACCCTGTTCTACAAGGCCGACGATTTCACCGAGCGCTATTCGGCCCAGGACACGCTGCTCAC
>JBBSSF010000785.1:0-1430 GCA_038242345.1 Hyphomicrobiales bacterium | reverse complement strand
GGCCTTCTCGGCGGACCGGGTGCTGATGGCCGGCCTCGGGGCCGAGTTTTCGACCGCGCTCCTGAAGCTGAAGCAGGCCGAGTGGGATGCCTTCACCCACCATCTTTCCAACTGGGAACGCAGCCGGACGCTGGACTGCTGAAGCGATCCGCGCTTCCCTTGCCCCTCGCGGCGCGGGGCCATCCGGGCCCCGCCTCCGGCCTTCTGGATCGGCCTGCCATGCGCTATTCCGTCTTCTCCCTTCTCCGTCAGGCACTGGCCGGTCACACCGGCTGGAAGCCGGCCTGGCGCAAGGCCCAGCCGAAGCCCGCCTATGATGTCGTCATCGTCGGTGGTGGCGGGCATGGTCTGGCCACCGCCTGGTATCTCGCCCGCAATCACGGCATCACCAATGTCGCGGTGCTGGAAAAGGGCTGGATCGGCTCCGGCAATGCCGGGCGCAACACCACCATCATCCGCTCGAACTATCTGCTGCCCGGCAACGTGCCCTTCTACGAGCTGTCGATGAAGCTGTGGGAGGGGCTGGAGGCCGATCTCGATTTCAACATGATGGTCAGCCAGCGCGGCGTGCTGAACCTCTACCACACCGACGCCCAGCGCGACGCCTATGCGCGGCGCGGCAATGCCATGCGGCTGGCCGGCGTCGATGCCGAGCTGCTCGACCGCGACGAGGTGCGCGCGCTGGCGCCCTTTCTCGATTTCGGCAATGTGCGCTTTCCCATCCGCGGCGGCCTGCTCCAGCGCCGGGGCGGCACGGCGCGTCATGATGGCGTCGTCTGGGGCTATGCCAGGGCCGCCGACAGCCGCGGCATCGACATCGTCGAGACTTGCGAGGTGACCGGCATCCGCACCGAGGGCGGCCGCGTCACCGGCGTCGAGACCAGCCGCGGGACGATCGGCGCGAAGACCGTGGCGCTGGCGGTGGCCGGCAGCACCAGCCGGGTGGCGGCGCTGGCGGGGCTGCGGATGCCCATCGAGAGCGCGGTTCTCCAGGCCTTCGTGACGGAATCCGTCGCCCCGCTCATTCCCGGCGTCATCACCTTCGGCGCCGGACACTTCTATGTCAGCCAGTCCGACAAGGGCGGCCTCGTCTTCGGCGGCGACATCGACGCCTACAATTCCTACGCCCAGCGCGGCAACCTGCCGGTGGTGGAGGATGTGGCCGAGGGCGGCATGGCGCTGATGCCGATGATCGGCCGGCTGCGGATGCTGCGCTCCTGGGGCGGGCTCTGCGACATGAGCATGGACGGATCGCCGATCATCGACCGCACGCCGGTCGAGGGGCTGCTGCTCAATGCCGGCTGGAGCTATGGCGGCTTCAAGGCGACGCCGGCGTCGGGGCTCTGCTTCGCCCATCTGATTGCCACCGGCGCGCCCCATCCGGAGGCCGCCGCCTTCCGCCTCGACCGCTTCGCCACCGGTCACGCCAT
>JBBSSF010000784.1:0-1441 GCA_038242345.1 Hyphomicrobiales bacterium | reverse complement strand
CCGGCGTGGGCGGCACCGCGCCGGCCGGGATGAGCCGCGACGGCTCCGCCGAGGCGAGCGGCACGGCGGCGGCGGCGGCGGTGTCCTTGCGGTCGTTTCGATACATCACGCTGGCCAGCATGATGTCCCGCTCGCGCGACTTCTCCATCCGCTCGCGCGACTTCGCCCGCTCGGCCACCAGCCGGGTGAACTCGGCGTCGTCGCGCTGGCTCTTGGAGGCCACAGCAATCGAGATCTCCGGCGGCACCTCATAGGCCGGGCACGCCGAGGACGGGCTGAACGCGCCGCTCTTCGGGTTGGCGTCGAAGACATATTTCCGGCCGCAGACGTCGACCTTCGGAACGTTGCCGGTCACCTCGAAATGATCCGAGCCTTCCTTCAGCATCTTCCAGAAGGACATGTTCGGGCTGTCGGCATATTCCGCCATGTTTTCCGGCGTCATGCGGAACGGATAGGCCTGGACCTGGAACGAGCGCTGCCCGCCCTTGAAGGATTCGCGCGCCAGCGCGTAGATCTCCTGGATCTGCGGGTCCGTCATGGCATAGCAGCCGCGCGACGAACAGGCGCCGTGCACCATCAGGAACGATCCCGTGCGCCCCAGAGACCGGTCATAGGCATTGGGGAAGCCGAGATTGAACGACAGATGATAGTTGGAATTCGGGTTCATCAGGCCCGGGGTGATGGAGTAGAAGCCTTCCGGCGCCTGCCGGTCGCCTTCCTTCACCTTCGGACCGAGATCGCCGGACCAGCGGCAGATCTCGTAGCTCTTCAGCATGGCATAGCGGCCGGAGCGGGTCCGCTTCCACACTTCCAGAGTGTTTTCCTTCTTGTAGATGCGGACGACGATCGGATCCTGCTCGGTCATGCCGAGGCTCACGATCTTCGCCTTCATCCCCGGGGTCAGCGGCGCGGACGCCTTGGCGCCGCCCTGCGTGTAGTAGGCCGTGTCCTGCTGGCAGCCGGCGAGGGCAACCCCCATCACCGCCATCGCAAGGACCTTACCCTTGAACGAACCGAGCATCGACATGTCCGAACGAACTCTCGCTTCGATTGGTCCGGACATCCGGCCATCCTGGCCCGACCATCCGGTTTGCCTGCCGCACCGCTTCCGACTGCCCCGGCCAGGACAAACCCGTCCGGATCCGGAGCACCCCCTGATGCGCATGCTTCGCGCACCGGCGTTAACAAAACCTTAAGTCCGCATGGACTTGCCATGCAGGGGTTGCGCGGACAGGACCACCCCGGTCAGGAGCGACGCACCCGGCTCCGCGCCCCGGAGGCCCTGCCGGGCTGCCGGTCGCATCCCCGGGCCGAAGCCCGGGTGACACACACACGCGCTGATCCGCATCGGAACCGCAGCGCGATATTATTTTCCGCGCCGCCAACGGGCAATCGGAAAAATGGTGGGGGCCCGCCGGCCGGCCGGCTGCGCTCAGAGCGT
>JBBSSF010000783.1:0-1441 GCA_038242345.1 Hyphomicrobiales bacterium | reverse complement strand
TAAGCAGAAGAATGCGCCGCGCCAACCCGCGTCGGGCGGGTCGGAAGGCGAGGTCAGCGGAGGCCGACCCATGGACACGTCCCTGCCGCCGGATCCGGTCCGGCGCGCCCCCTTCGCCTCCAACCCGTTTGCCGGCCGGGGCCGGGCCTTTGCCGAGCCGGCGAGCCGCACCCGGACCGATTTCCAGCGCGACCGCGACCGCATCCTGCATGCCACCGCCTTTCGCCGGCTGACCCACAAGACCCAGGTCTTCGTCTATCACGAGGGCGATCACTATCGCTCCCGCCTCACCCATTCCCTGGAGGTGGCCCAGGTCGCCCGCTCGCTGGCGCGCCGGCTGAAGCTGGACGAGGACCTCGCCGAGACCCTGGCGCTCGCCCATGATCTCGGCCATCCGCCCTTCGGCCATGAGGGCGAGGATGCGCTGCACGCCGTGGTCGCCCCGTTCGGCGGCTTCGATCACAATGCCCAGTCCTTCCGTCTCGTCACCGTGCTGGAGCGGCGCTACGCCCTGTTCGACGGGCTGAACCTCACCTGGGAGACCCTTGAGGGGCTGGTGAAGCACAACGGTCCGCTGACCGATGCCGCCGGCAATCCCGCCGGCCGCTATGCCGGCCGGGTGCTGCCCTGGGCGCTGACCTCCTCGCCGGAACACACCACGCTGGAACTCTCCACCCAGGCCGGTCCCGAGGCCCAGATTGCCGCCGTGTCCGATGATGTCGCCTATTCGGCCCATGACATCGACGACGGCCTGCGCGCCGGTCTGTTCGATCTGGAGGACCTGCGGCCGCTGCCGGTCATCGGCGACCTGCTCGTGGATCTCGACCGGCACTATCCCGGGCTCGAACGACCGCGCCGGGTGCACGAGCTGGTGCGCCGGGTGGTCCATGCCCTCGTCGAGGATGTGGATGCCGAGACCACCCGCCGGCTCGACCGGGTGCAGCCCGCGAGCGTCGAGGCGGTGCGGGCGGCGCCCGAGCCGATCGCGGAGTTCTCCCCGGCCGGCGCCGAAGCGGTCACGGCGCTGAAGAAATTCCTGTTCGTCCGGGTCTACCGTCATCCCCAGGTGATGCGCATCCGCGGCCGGGCCAACCGGATCGTCACGGATCTGGCCCGCACCTTCCTTGATGATCCCGGCCGGATGCCGGCGCCCTGGTGCGCGGGCCTCGATGGCGATCCGGTGCAGGCGGCGCGCCGGGTGTCGGACTATATCTCCGGCATGACCGACCGCTATGCCGTGGTGGAGCACCAGCGCCTGTTTGACGATACGCCCGAATTGGGCTAGGGCCCGGCGCAGGCTGGCCCGGTGCGTCCCCTGGCGGATGCGGCCGGCCCTCTCTTTTGCCCGGTGCGCCTTCGGGGACGTCGCGTCCGCCGCGCCGGCTGCCTCTCGCGACGCGCGACGGATTGGATTGCCCCCAATGAACCTGTTTTCCGTGTT
>JBBSSF010000782.1:0-1444 GCA_038242345.1 Hyphomicrobiales bacterium | reverse complement strand
GGAGAGGGCCGCTCTGTCTTCGCGAGCCCCCGGACTTATCCCTGTCCGGAACGGCTGCGACTCGGGGCCCGGGGGCTCAATATTTCAGGCGGGCATAATAGGAATCCTGCGCCGCCGCCCGGGCCTCGCCGAGGGTGCGGATGCCGCGCTCCTTCAAAAGCGGCAGGAGCTTCAGGAAGATTTCCGCCGTCACCTGGGCGTCGCCCAGCCCGGTGTGGCGGCCATGGATGGTGAGGCCGAAGCGGGCGGCGAGATCCTGGAGGCCGTGGCTGCGCTCGTTCGGCCAGATGATGGTGGCCAGAAGCAGGGTGTCGAGCACGGCCATGTCGAAGTGCACGCCGGTCGCCGCCTCCTTCAGCTTCAGGAAGCGCAGGTCGAACGCCACATTGTGGCCGACGAGCACGGTATCGGCGACGAAGCCGCGGAAGGCCGGCAGCACGGTCGCAAGCGGCGGCTGGCCGCGCACCATCTCCGGCCGGATGCCGTGGATGGCGATGCCCGCTTCCGGGATCGAGCGCTGCGGATCGACGAGCTGGTCGAAATGCTCGCCCGAGAGCAGCCGGCCGTTGACGATGCGCACGGCGCCGATCTGGATGATTTCGTCGCCGCCGGCGGGATCGAGGCCGGTGGTCTCGGTGTCGAACACCGTGTAGGTCAGCTCGCCAAGCGGCTGGTCGTCGGCATCATGGCTGCCGGCGCCGACCGCGAAGAGGTCGAAATCATAATATTCCGGCCGGCTCTCGCCGCTGGCGGCGGCAAGTTCGGGGGCGACCGCGGCCGCCGGCAGCAGGAAGCGGAAGAAGGAGCGGCCGGAGAGCCGGTCATGCTCCAGCCCGACCTCGCCGCCATGGCGCTCCGCCACCTCGCGCACCGAGACCGGACAGGCCGGCCCGCCGCAGACGAGATCCGTCTGCCAGCCGGCGAGCCGCTCGCTGGCCACTTCCACCGTCACCCAGACGAGATCCAGATGGGCCCGGCCGTGATCGGCCGGCGAGGCGGCCAGCACGAGGCCGGCCGGCGGACCGGCTGCCGCCAGCCGGCGGGCGAGGAAGGAGAGGGCGTTGAGGAGGGCGAAGCTGTCGACCCGCAGCCACAGATCGCCGGCCGCATCCGCGGGTGTTGCCGTCAGCCCGCTATCGGCGGCGATGCGGCGGGCGGCGGTGTCGGCGAGATCCCGGGCGCGCATGTCGTGCAGCGGCCAGCGCGCGAGATTGTCGCCGGGGCCGGCGGCATCGAGGGCGGACAGCCGCTCGCCGAGGCCCGTCACCTCGTCGCGCACGATGGTCTCGAAGCGCTGTCGGTCCTCGGGGGACAGGTCCGGCAGGTCGAGGAGATCGAGGGCGGCCTGAAGGCTCGCCACCGCCGACCGGGCGGCCTCCGAGAGCGCCCGCAGGGTGCGGTCGCGGCGGGATTCCGCCTCATGGGCGTCGGTGATGTCGTCGAG
>JBBSSF010000781.1:0-1445 GCA_038242345.1 Hyphomicrobiales bacterium | reverse complement strand
TGGCCGAAGAGCGCGCCATGCTGATGCGGGAGGTCAACCACCGGGTCGGCAACAGCCTCCAGCTCATCACCGCCTTCCTCCGGATGCAGTCCTCCTCCAGCGACAGCCCCGATGTCCGCGCCGCCCTCACCGAGGCCATCGGCCGGGTGAGCGCCGTCGCCCAGGTGCACCGGCGGCTCTACACCTCCGATGTCGTCCACACCGTCGCCCTCGACCAGTATCTGAACCAGCTCGCCGGCGATCTCGCCCGGGCGGTGGATGGCGCCGGCGAGGGCCGCATCAGCGTCCGCGCGGAGCCCATCGAGGCGACCCCGGATCAGGTCGTCTCCATCGGCATCGTGGTGACGGAGCTCGTCATCAACGCGCTGAAATATGCCTATCCCGATGGCGACGGTCCGGTGCGCATCTTCTGCGCCGGCGACGGGCCCGGCGGCATCCGGATCATCGTGGAGGACGATGGCTGCGGCCTCGGCCGTACCGTTCAGGGCACCGGCCTCGGCCAGCGCATCGTCGACGTGCTGGTGACCAAGCTGTGCGGCAGCATCGCCAGCGACCCGGACCATGCCGGCACCCGGTTCGTGCTCACCGTGCCGCCGCCCGGCACGCCCCCGCCGGACGAACCCGCCGCCTGATCCCCAGAACGCCGCGGCTTTCCACCGCGATCCGGGCAATGCCCGCGCGGACCTTCAGATCTCGCGGCCGTCGACTTCCTCGGTCAGCTCGTCACGGGCGTCCCGCGCGTCCGTCAGCCACGGATTGATGGCAAGCGCCTGATCGTAGGCGGCAACCGCCGCGGCGTCATCGCCGAGGGAGCGGAACACGGCGGCCACCCCTTCAAGGGCATTCCAGTTGTCCGGATCGGCCTCAAGGGCCGCGGCCAGATCCTCGATGGCGCCGCCGCCATCCCCGGTCTGGAAGCGGACGAGGGCGCGGCGGACGAAGGCTTCGGAAAAGGCCGGCCGCAGCAGCAGCGCGGCATCCAGCAGATCCAGCGCCCGGCCGGATTCGCCACTGCGGACGGCGCGGAGGGCCTGATCCATGAGCAGGTCGACGGTATCGCTTCCCGACTGGGCGCGCCGGCGTTCCAGCTCGCGCTGATAGGGCCGGGCCGCCCGGGCATCGGGTGCCCGCCGGAGCCCGGCGACCAGCTCCGTCGCGCTCATGGAGCGCACCGAGGGAGTGCCGGCCGGCTCCATCCCCTCGACGCGGATGCCGGGCAGCGCATCGGAGGCCAGCGAGCCCCCCGGCGCACAGGCGAGCCAGAGAGCGGCCAGAAGCAGGCCGAGGGACCGGAAGGCGGACAGGGGCGCGGGATCGCTCATCCCCGAAGGATGCGGCCGGAACCGGCTGGCGTCAATCGGCATCCCGATCCGCGCTCCGGCCGGCCACGGATCCGCACCACTCTCATTGCGAGTGCATATGGACAATATGCATCCTTTAGTTAC
>JBBSSF010000780.1:0-1457 GCA_038242345.1 Hyphomicrobiales bacterium | reverse complement strand
GCCTCCCTGGAGGACTTCGCCCTCGGTGTCTCCACCACCACCGAAGCGGCCCGGGCCCTTCTCGACCGCTGGCTGGACAAGAACCGGGTGCGCCGCATCGAGAGCTGCGGCCCCTGCGGCCACAAGGGCAGCAGCTGCGGCTGCGGCCATGCCGCTCCCGTCGAGATCTATGAATGGATCCGCCCCGGGGAGGCCGGCGCATGAGCCTGCCCGATCTCGCCCCGTTCCTGGATCTGAGGCGTTTCCTCTCGATCGCCCATCATGTTCCCGGCCGCATCCGGGTGAAGCTCAGCATCACCGCGCTGGCCTGTCTGCCCGATGTCGACCCGGCTCCCTTCGTGGATCTCACGAAGCGGATCCGCGGGGTGGGGATGACCAGGGTCAACGTGCCGGCGTTGTCCGTGGTGATAGAGTACGACCCGGTTGTGATTCCCGCCCCTCTCTGGGAGCGCCTGCTCCTGGGCGATCGGGCGGAAGTCGAACGCATCATCGCCGAACGCGTCGTTTGAGCCGTCCCCTCAAATCTCCGCAAGGCCCAGCGATTTGCGAGGTGAATCATGTCTTCCCACAACCAGAACGGCCCCGGCTGGCAACAGTCGGCGCCGGGCTATGGCCCCGGCGCGCAGCCTGGCGGCTATCAGCCGGCGGGAGGCTGGCAGCAGGCCGGTCCCGGCTGGCAGGCCTCCGGCTCCCAGCAGGGGCCGGGCTATGGCCCCGGCGCGTCGGATGCCGGCTGGAATCCCGGTTATCAGCAGGCTGCAGGCGCCGGCTGGCAGCAGGCGGGTCCGGGTTATGGCCCGGGGCCCGGGGCGGCACCCGGCGGCCGCATCGATGCCCTCGACGTGCTTGAGGGCGTGCTGAAGGATGGCTTCAGCCTCTCCAGCTTCACCCGCATTGCCCGGGCGAGCGGCTCCAATCTGTGGATTGGCGCGGCCATCGGCGCGGGGCTGGTGGTGATGCTGAACCGGCCCGACGTGCGGGCGGCGGTCTCCGGCATCTTCTCCGCTGCCCGGACGCCGGATCCGAAGGGCTGAGGCGGACTGCGGGTCTCCGGCCGGCGACAAAGGTCGCCGCCGGGCCCGGATTATCCGATTTGAGGGGACACAAGGGGCAGCCGTCGCCGCGGGGCGGACAGGCAGGCGCGCCGGAAGATCCGGCGCCTGCGCACCGTCACGCGCCGCTGTCCCGGCCGGAGCCATCGCGCAGGCGGGCTTCGGCAGGATGCGGAGTTCGAGATCATGTCGAAGGACGAAGACCGGGCCGAAGGCGCTGCCGGATCCGTTCATTATCACTACCACTATTATGGTGCGGCCGCCGATGCGGCGACCTCCGGCGGCGGTGGCAATGGCGGCGCCAGCCAGGGCGGCGGTTTCTCCGGCCATCAGGGCCATCAGGGCGGCGATCATCATGCGCGCGCGGCAGGCCCGGGTTTCGGCCCGGGCGGACCGGGGGCGCCG
>JBBSSF010000779.1:0-1457 GCA_038242345.1 Hyphomicrobiales bacterium | reverse complement strand
TGGCCGCCCTGATCTGGCTGCCCCAGGCGGCCCTCGTCGCCCTGACGGTGGCGCGTCTGGCCGATGGGGCCGGGCTTGCCGGGGTGATGATGCCGGCGGCCGGTCTCCTCGGCCTCGGCCTCGTGCGCACCGGGCTGGATGCCCTCGGCCAGCGGCTGTCCTTCCGCGCCGCCCGCCGCGCCGTCTCGGACCTGCGCACCCGGGCCGCCACCGCCTTTGCCACCCGCTCGCCGCTGGATCGCGACCGGCCGGCCTCCGGCCTCGCCGCCAGTCTGGTCGCCGAGCAGGCGGAAGCGGTGCTGCCCTTCCTCGCCCGCTTCCAGCCGGTGCGGATGCGGCTGGTGCTGGTGCCGCTCGCCATTCTCGCCTGCGTGCTGCCGCTGTCCTGGGTTGCCGCCCTCATCCTGATGGTGGCCGCCCCGCTGATCCCGATCTTCATGGCCCTCATCGGCTGGCAGGCGAAGGCCGCCAGCGAGGCGCAGATGGTCGAGATCGGCACCATGAACGCCTTCCTGATCGACCGGCTGCGCGGGCTCTCCACCCTGCGCTCCCTCGGCGCCATCGACGCCACCGCAGCGCGCCTGCGCGCCAATGCCGAGAGCCTGAAGACCCGCACCATGGCGGTGCTGCGCATCGCCTTCCTGTCCTCGGCGGTGCTGGAGCTGTTCTCCGCCCTCGGCGTCGCCATGGTCGCCGTCTATATCGGCTTCCATCTTCTGGGGCAGATGCCCTTCGGCGCCTGGGGGGCGAAGCTCACTCTCGGCGAGGGCCTCTTCATCCTGCTGCTCGCCCCGGCCTTCTTCGAGCCGCTGCGCGATCTGTCCGCCGTCTGGCATGACCGGGCGGCCGGATCCGCGGCGCTCGCCGCCTTCGACCGGCTGGAGAGCGACACCGGCCCGACCCTGCCCGACGCCCTCGGCACGGCAGGCGCCCCCGCCGACCCCGCCCCGCCGAGCGTCCGTCTCGATGCGGTCCGCTTCGCCTATCCGGGCTCGGAGCGGGCGGTGATCGGCGGCCTGTCGCTGGCCATTGCGCCCGGCGAGCGGGTGGCGCTGTGGGGGCCGAGCGGGGCCGGCAAGTCCACCCTGCTCGCGCTCATGGCCGGGCTGGCGCCGGCCGATGCCGGCACGATCCGCATCGGCGACGTGCCCCTGGGCGCCGCGACCGCCGCGACCGCCCGCCGCCGCGTCGCCTTCATCGGGCAGAAGCCCCATCTGTTCGCGGGCACGCTTGCCGCCAATGTCGGCCTCGGCCGGCCGGGCATCGACCGGGCCGGCATCGGCGACGCCCTGCGGCTGGCCGCCTTCGATCCCGACGGCCGGCGCCGCATCGGCGAGGGCGGGGCCGGCATTTCCGGCGGCGAGGCACTGCGGGTGGCGATCGCCCGGGCGGCGGCCGATCCCCATGCCGATCTCATCCTGGCCGACGAGCCGACGGCGCATCTGGATGCCGACACG
>JBBSSF010000778.1:0-1458 GCA_038242345.1 Hyphomicrobiales bacterium | reverse complement strand
TCCGGCCGCCGGCATTCTGGCGACGGTGCTCGCCTATGACGACACCGGCGGCGCCACCCTGCGCTCGGCCCCCCATTCCGGCTATCAGCGGCTGGAGGCCGGCGGCACGCTGGTGCTGGTGGAAACCGGTCCGCCGCCGCCGTCCGAACTCAGCACCCGGGCCCATGCCGGCTGCCTGTCCTTCGAGTTCTCGTCGCGACGCCAGCGCATCGTCGTCAATTGCGGCGCCCCGCCGCCGGGCCGGCCGGAATGGCGCGCCGTCGCCCGCCGCACCGCCGCCCACTCCACCGTGGTGATCGAGGGCACCTCGTCAGCCGATATCCTCGGCCCCGGCTGGGCGGAACGCCAGATTGGCCCGGTGATCATCGCCGGTCCGCAGACCGTGCCCGTCGAGCGGCCTGATAGCATCGACGGCGACCAGATGATGACGGCGCGCCACGATGGCTATGCCGCCCGCTTCGGCCTGCTGCACGAGCGCATGATCGCGGTGGATGCCTCCGGCAGCCGGGTGGATGGCCGCGACCGTTTCCTGCCGGCCGGATCCGGCCCGAGATCCGGCGCCGACGGCTTCACCCTCCGCTTCCATCTGCACCCCCAGGTGCGCGCCTCCACGGTGCGCTCGGGGACGGCGGCCATCCTCGTCACCGGCGACGGCGAAAGCTGGACCTTCACCGCCCCCGGCCACGAGATCACCCTGGAGGAATCCGTGCATCTGGCGAGCGCCCAGGGTCCGCGCCGGACCCTGCAGATCGTGATTTCCGGGGCCGCGCTGCTGGTGCCGGAAGTGGCCTGGAGCTTCGTGCGCGACCCCGCCTCCCGCGGCCGCCGCCGCCCGCCGGTGGACCTGCTCAAGGGGTGAAGGCCCTGGGCGCTGACGGTCAGTCCTCGTCCGGGTCCGCCCCGGCAATCACCCGGGCGACTGCCGTTTCCATGGCGGCAATTTCATCGTCGCCGAGCTCGGCAAAGCCCGGCCGCTTCTTTTTGGAGAGGCGTCCGCCATTCTGCAGCAGCAGGGTCGTCATCAGATCAAGCCGGCGATCGGGCATGTCGACGACCGCCTGCACCGCGCGCCGCGCCGCATCGAAGCGGGCGACATAGTCGAGCTCCTGCTTCAGGTCCGTGCGGATCGTGTCGGCCACCCGGTCGAACAGATATTCGCACACCGCCGTCGCATCAAAATAGCGATAGAGATCTGCCGTCTCGTTGGTGACTTCGATTTCCCGCTCCGGCGTCCATTTCCAGTCGATGAACTCGAACAGGGGACGCGAGAAGCGCTCCAGGACCGCATCATATCCGGCGCGATCACGCAGGATGGAGGCGGATACGGGAAAGATGATGCCGGGCGGGGTGAAACCCTTGCGGACCAGCATCTGATGGATGAGGAAGCGGTGAATGCGACCGTTGCCGTCCTCAAACGGATGAATGAAGACGAACGAGAAAGCTACTACGGCAGCGGCG
>JBBSSF010000777.1:0-1464 GCA_038242345.1 Hyphomicrobiales bacterium | reverse complement strand
TGGAGGGTCTTGCCGTCGGCCGAGAGCGCCATGCCCTCGAAGCCCTTGGAGCGCCGCACCTGGAAGGTCGGCATCGGCTTGTCGGGGGCCGGCGGCAGCTGGAGGGCATAGTTGTCCGGCGAGCGCAGGGTCTCGCCCTTCACCACCGTCTCGACCAGCTGGGTCACCGTGCCGTCCAGATCGACCTGCACGAGATAGGGCCCGAACTCGTCGCCGATCCAGATCCTGTCGCCGACCTTCTGGATGCTCTCGGTATCGAGATCCGCACCGGTCAGATAACGCTCGGTGGTGTTCTCGTTGACGACGCGGAAGGGCACGACCTTGTTCGGATCCTTGAGGAACACGGTCTTTTCCACGGCGACCCGGCCGGTGGCGAAATCCGGGCGGACGATGTGGAACATCAGCATGGCATCGGCCGAATTGGCCCTGGCGCCGAAGCCGTTGTCGGTCAGCACCAGATAGCTGCCATCTCCCAGGGCGCGGATGCCCGAGAAGCCCTGCACCGGCTGGCCGGGGAACGGACGGGCGAGACCGGTCTTCTCGTCGAACACCGAATAGAGCGCATCCGTGCGCTCGCCGACCTGGGTGCCGGTATAGCGGCCGGACACCATCAGCGACGCCGGCGCATCAGCAGGCGGAGCGGCAAAGCTTTCGGCGGGCAGGATCGCGTGACCGGCGAGCACCGCCGGGTATTCCTTCGGGGCATCCGCCGCGAAAGCGGCAAAAGACGACAGCGCAGCAGCAACCGTTCCGAGTAGAGCGGTACGGAAGGACATGGGGAAAACTCCGGATATGTTGCGATCCGGGGGCTTCCTAGGCGCCTTCCATAACAGTCTTTTGACAGTCAATGCCCAAAAGAGCGGCAGGACGGGGAGATGACTGAGCCGGCAAAGAAGCCGTCTTTCTTTCTGCGGGCGCCCGGCGGTTCCGTCGGAGCCGGCCCGGCACAAAAAAAGACCGGACGGGCGGAGCCATCCGGTCTCGGGTCTTGGGGGCCGGCGAGCGCGCTGCGGGCGGTCCGGAGCGCGGCAGGACCGGCTTCTGCCAGGCGCACGACGTGCTGACCGCACCCCCGCGCCTGAAGACCGGCAGATTTCCCATATGCCCCGGGGACCTGAGAAATCAGCATCGGAATAGCAAAGAGTCCTTTTGAAGGATCTTTGGTATCAGAGCGCCTTGGCGGCCTTCTGGGTGCCGTCGGCGGTCTGGGTCACTTCGGTGTAGTAGCCGGAGGAATCCGCACCGGGGCCGATCACGACCACCCGGGAGCCAACCGGAACGCGGTCATAGAGGTCGATCACGTCATCATTGACCATGCGGATGCAGCCCGACGACACGGCCTCGCCGATGGTCCACGGCTCGTTGGAGCCGTGGATGCGATAGAGGGTGCCGCCCAGATAGAGGGCACGGGCGCCGAGCGGGTTGCCGGGGCCGCCGGGCATGTAGCGCGGCAGATCGGGCTGG
>JBBSSF010000776.1:0-1489 GCA_038242345.1 Hyphomicrobiales bacterium | reverse complement strand
CGGAACGGCCCGCCGGTCGGGCCGGGGGACAGAAACTGCACCTCGGCCGCATCGAACCCGCAGAAATGCCGGGTCTGCGGCCACTGGAACTTGTACCAGGCTTCCTTGGCGCCGAAGGTCAGCTTCGGCCAGTCGACCCCGGAGAGCACCGGCAGGCCGGCAAGGCGGGCCCGCTCCGCCGGCGTGCAGACCATCGGCACGAGGGCGTCTTCCAGCGGGGTGGCGTCCTCGGCATCGAAGCCGATCCCGGCAAGGTCCGTCCGGCGGGCGACGACCGCGGCGCACAGGCCCGGACAGTGGCTGATGCTGCCGACAAAGCCCGCCGGCCACAGCGGCACCCCGCCGGGTCCGGCCGGAAGGGCAGTGAGGGGGCCGCCGATCGCGGCGAGCGCCCGCCGCGCCGCCTGCCGCCCGGCCGCGAACTCCGTCCGGCGCCGGAGCGCCGCGCCGGCCGGGTGACCCTCCTCCCCCGGCCCGAGCGGATCCGCAGCTGTTCCCGGCAGGACCAGTCCGACGCCGACCGGCCCCGGAAACAGCGCCGCGATCCGGGAGGCGAGGGAGGTCGGGTCGTCAGTCATGGCGGGCAAGCACGGCGTTGAGCGTGGCCGCCAGCCCGTCGACATCCCGGCCGATGAGGATGGAGAAATGGGTGCCGGGGACCGTATGATACCAGCCGCACGAAGTGCTGACCGCACCGTGCGCCTGAAGGGCAGCAGATTTCTCATATGCCCCAAGGACATGAGAAATCTGCATCGGAATACCAAAGAGTCCTCTTCGAGGATCTTTGGTATGACAGTCCGATCCGCTGCCGGCCACCACATCCCAGCCCAAGCCCGGGTCGCCGCAGAGGGACAGCAGCGGCTGCACCCGGCAGCGCAGCACCGCGACCGGCAGCCGGCGGTGCTGGGGCCGGTAGGCGAGGAAGGCATTCACCTGCTGTTCGAGGGCCGTGCGCTGTTCGGGCATCTGGTTGGCGAGGTCGAGCCACAGGGCCGCGTCGACCGGCCGGCCGGCGAGCCGCGCCCCCCAGCGCCGCATCCTCCGGCCCGCGCGTTCGAGCACGTGGCGTGTCCGCTGCCTGAGCCAGGCCAGATCCAGCCGGGTGTCGGGGTCGCTGAGCCAGACCGGCAGGTTGCGCAGCCACGCGGCGATGGCGGGCAGCAGGTTGCCGGCCCGCAGCCGCCATTCCGGCCAGCGGGTGTAACCCGCAGGAACGGATGGCAGTAGGTGGGAACATGGGATATCTGCCGGGAGCTCGTGGGAAAGCGGCCGCGCATCAATGATTAAGGGGCCGCTGGTGGACTTCGAGGAGCCAAGGGCACGCGCAAGAACGAATGGCAGAGCCGACCATCTGCGGGAATGAATGAGGCGCCGTCCGGAGGCATCCGGCGGCGCCATTATAGCTTATCCGGCGAACGACGGCAGGCTTCTGGGCGTGTGCCCGCGAGAGCAAGGGCGGGTGAAGAATTTTCCGTCTTTTCAGCCCTTT
>JBBSSF010000775.1:0-1497 GCA_038242345.1 Hyphomicrobiales bacterium | reverse complement strand
GAGGAGACCGGCCAGCTCCTGATCCTGAGCCAGGTCGTGCTGTCCTTCCAGCTTCCCTTCGCCATCGTGCCGCTGGTGATGTTCACGGCAAGCCGGGCCAAGATGGGCGATCTGGTGGCCCCCCGCTGGCTGACCGCGCTCTGCGCGCTGATCGCGGTCACGATCATCGTGCTGAACATCAATCTGCTGGCGACGGTTCTGCTCGGCTGACGCCTCATCTTTCCGTGACACCGGGCTTTTTCGCTTGAACCTCAAGCCGCTGGAGGGTTTAGGCACGCCGCATCGTAGACAGGGGCCGCATGAGACTGAGAACATTCCAGAAGGCCCTTTGGGCAGCCGCGGGCCTGGCCTGTCTGGCCTATGGAACCTGGGTTCTGGTGGCCGATCCGGCAACCCCGCCCCGGGCCGAGGCCGCGTTTCGCCCGGTGTTTTCGTTGCCCGACGCCGAGGGCCGGATCCGCACCGAGGCGGACTTCGCGGGAAAGCACCTTCTGATGTTCTTCGGCTTCACGAGCTGTCCGGACGTGTGCCCCACCACGCTGTCCGAGGTCGCGCAGGTCATGGATGACCTCGGATCGGACGCCGACAAGGTGCAACCGATCTTCATCTCCGTCGATCCCGTCCGCGACCGCCGTCTGGGGCTTGCCGCCTACACATCCGCCTTCCACCCGGCGATCCTGGGCCTCGCCGGAGACGAGGTGCAGACGCGCGCCGCCGCGGAGAGCTTCCACATCTACTTCGAACGCCAGGACGACCCGGCCGCGCCGGATGGCTACACCATGTCGCACAGCCCGGCGCTCTACCTGATCGGGCCCGATGGCGACTGGCTGCGCCAGTTCGCCTACGGCACGCCCGCCAGTGACATCCTGAATGACCTTCGTTCCAGACTGTGAGGCTCCATGAGAACCCCGATCCTTGCCGCCCTTCTGTCCCTTGTCGGCCTGCCTGCCCTGGCCTGCGAAACCTTCACCATCGGAAACCTGATGATCGAGCACGCATGGTCCCGCGCGACGATCGGCGCCGAACGCCCCGGCGTGCTCTATGTCGAGATCACCAACACAGGCAGCGCCGATGACGCGCTGGTCGGCATCGCGACGCCCGTCGCGGGAATGCCGATGCTGCACGAAACTGTCGTGACGGACGGCGTCGCCTCGATGCCGCACGCCATGTCGGTTCCGGTTCCGGCGGGACAGACGGTGGCGCTGGCGCCCGGGGGCTATCACGGAATGCTGATGGGCCTGACAACCACCCTGAAGGAAGGCGAGGGCTTCCCCGTGACATTGACCTTCCGCGACGCGGGCGAGGTGACGGTGCCGGTCGAGGTCCTGTCCATGCGGGCGGAGGGGCCGGATTGCGAACACGCAGGGCAGTGATCCTCGGCCTCGGCGGGGTGGCGGGGGCGCTGGCTTTCACGCTCGGCCTCGGGGCATGGCGCAGCCGCGGCACCGCGCCTGCCACAGACCCACGTCTGCCTTTGCCGATCGCCGAAATGGACTT
>JBBSSF010000774.1:0-1502 GCA_038242345.1 Hyphomicrobiales bacterium | reverse complement strand
GTAATAGAGCTTCCAGTTGGAGCGCGAGAACTGGCGCGTGCAGCCGAGATATTCGATGGGCTTGTGAAAGATGCGGTCGATCCACGTCCGCATCTCGGCGCCGAGATAGTCCGGCAGCGGCGGGGTGTCGTCGGAGAAGGTGGCGAAGATCAGGCCGCGATAGCTTTCCACCTTGAGCTGGCGCAGGCTGTGCTCCTTCGGATTGAAGTCCCTGGGCATCCCGCTCATGTGCTTCTGGCCGCGCCGGAACGGCACGCCCAGAAGATTGCCGCGCTGGTCGAAGCTCCACTGATGGTAGACGCAGGCATGGGAGGTGGCGTTGCCGCGCAGGGTGCGGCAGACCATGGCGCCGCGATGGGAGCAGCGGTTCACCCAGGCGGCAAGACCACCTTCCTCCGTGCGGGTGACGACCACCGGCGTGTCGCCGACGAAGGTGCTCTTGTAGTCGCCGGGCTTCGGGATCTCGCAGTCGAGGCCGAGGAAGTTCCAGGTCGGGCCGCGATAGAGGCGCTCCTGTTCGAGATCATAGATCTCCTGGGAGTGGAACACGGCATAGGGCACCCGCGAGCCGTCGCTGCGCGGGAAATGAACGGGCCGCTCCGTCGGGTCGGACGCGGCAACAGGCGCGTTCATCGGCTTCTCCATCGGGGGTCGGGGCTGGCAGAGGGTGGGGATTTCACGCATCCCGTGCCGCCATTTTGCGCACCGTTCCCGCGGGCCTCTATCCGATCCGCGCATTGGAACCGGACCAATATCCATTTCCGGCAGCTTTCTGCCGCCGCCCGGGGGCCGCCTGCGGGCGGCTCCCGCGATCGTGATACGGGCTTTCCCGGATCCGGCACGGGGATTGCTATGTCTGCTCCTGACGCGACGTCGCCTCCGCTGCCTCCCGGGAACGCTCCATGTCCGTCTCCGTCCCTGCCGGCCCGCCGGAACCGACCGCGCTCCGGCGCAACCGCTATTTCGAGTCCCGCGATGTGGATGACACGCGGGAGCGCATTGCTGCGGTCCTTCAGCCCCACCGGCTGGAGCCGACCGGCTCCGCGCGCCGCATCCGCTCCCACATGGACTGCGTGCGCGTGGCCGGCACGGTGATCGGCGCGCTCCATTTCGGCGACGAGATGGACGTCGTGGTGGACGAGATGGAGGATTATTATCTCTTCGTCCTCAGCCTCTCGGGCCATGCCGACATGCAGGTGATGGGCGAACGCGCGGTGCTCGGCACCGACCGCGGCGTGGTGTGCATTCCGGGCGGCCACTTCTCCGGCCGCTTCTCGCCCGATTGCGAACAGTTCTTCGTGCGCGTCGACCGCGCCACCTTTTCCGCCCATACCGGGGCGGACCTGCTGCACTTCGATCACCGGCTGGATCTCTCCCGGCCCGAGCTGGCGCCGTGGATGGCCCAGGTGCGCTTTCTCGCCAGCCAGCCGGACCTGGTCGACCTCGCCCGCACCAATGCGGTGGTGGCGGCGGAGATGGAGCGGCTGCTGGTGTCGCTGCTG
>JBBSSF010000773.1:0-1503 GCA_038242345.1 Hyphomicrobiales bacterium | reverse complement strand
TGGCGCATATGAGAAATCCGCTGTCCTTCAGGCGCATGGTGCGGTCAGCACTTCGTGCGCCTGGTATAATCTATTGATATAATTTATCTTCTTCGCGTGAAGCGAGGCCCCGCATCGGGAATGCCTGAGGGCCGCGCTCGCTTTCGGGAGAGATGCGGCGCGCGCGCCAACGGGGCCGGACCTGCCCGGTGCGCCGCCCGGGACGGGGGTCCCGCACGGAGCCCCCGACCGAATCTCCCGGAGCCTTAATCCTCCGGTGTCGCCACGTCGGAGGAGAGCAGCTCCGCCACCCAGCGGCTGCGCGGATCCTGGGCGCACAGGGTGAGCACCGCGATCATCACCGGCACGCCGATGAAGGCGCCGGGGATGCCCCACAGGAAGCTCCACAGGAAGATCGCGAACAGCACCATGAAGGGCGACATGGAAAGCTGCGTGCCCGTGACCCGCGGCTCCAGATAGCTGCCGCAGATGAACTGGATCAGGTTCATGCCGACGAGGGTGAGAACAGCCGTCTGCCACGCCTCGAACTGGATCAGGGCGAAGATGGTCGGCAGCACCGTGGCGATCACCGGGCCGATGAACGGGATATAGTTCAGCACGAAGGCGATCATGCCCCATTCGGCGGCAAGATCGAGACCGATGGCCCAGGCGAACAGCCACACCAGCACGCCGGTCAGAAGGCTGATGACGGTGCGCACCACCATGTAGCGGCGCAGCTTCTTGGCGATCTGCTCGCTGGCCGCCAGGAAGTTGGCCGCCGCCGGGGTGTGCGACAGCGAGGCGAGCTTGGCCCGGGACACCCCGACTTCCAGAAGCCCGAGGATGACGAACACCAGGGTGACCAGGGTGAAGCCGGCCAGCGCATTCATGCCGACGGCGACATTCTGGAGCAGCCGGATCAGCGTTCCGGCGCCGAACTGGGCGGAGATCAGCCCGGAGGTCTGGATGCCCTGCTCGGTCAGCCAGTCCATCACCTCCAGATAGATTTCCTGGAAGCGGGCGGTGTTGCCGGCCAGCCAGTGGGCCGCCCGGGTGAAGCCGATCACCACCATGTAGGACAGCGCCAGTACCACGCACAGCGTCAGCACCGAGGTGATGAGCATGGCAAGCGGGCCGGGCAGGAAGCGCTGGAGGAATTTCTGCACCGGCCAGACGATGGCGATGACGAACAGCGCGAACACCACCGGCGCGAACACCGACTGGCCGAAATAGAGGGCGACCGCCACCAGAACGGTGGTCATGACCGCCAGAAGGGTGTGAATGCCGCGGCTGATGCTGCTGGCCGGCGTGTCGGTCTGCATGGATCTCTCGTCCCCCGGCCGCCCGCTTGCCCGAGCCCGGCCCCGTTTTGCCGGGTCCACCGGGCACCTGCTGCAGCCCGGCCCCCCGATGGAAAGACGGGTGCCGGGCCGTCGCCAGCCCGGCACCCGTATCTGGTCGTGCCGCTCATACCAAAGATCCTTGAAAAGGACTCTTTTGGTATTCCGATGCGGATTTCTCATG
>JBBSSF010000772.1:0-1508 GCA_038242345.1 Hyphomicrobiales bacterium | reverse complement strand
GCGCGCCGCCGCCTCGCCTTTGACGAGATGCTGGCCAACCAGCTGACGCTGGCCCTCGTGCGCGCCTCGGAGCGCCGCCAGCGCGGCCTTGCCCGGCCGGGCACGGGCGCGATCACCAAGCGCCTGCAGGCGGCCCTGCCCTTTGCCCTCACCGGCGCCCAGAAGCGCTCCATCGGCGAGATCGTCGCCGATCTGGAAAACCCGGAACGGATGCTGCGGCTGCTTCAGGGCGATGTCGGCTCGGGCAAGACCGTGGTGGCGCTCTCCGCCATGGCCCATGTGGCCGAAAGCGGCGGCCAGTCCGCCCTGATGGCGCCCACCGAACTGCTCGCCCGCCAGCACTTCGCCACCCTCCAGCCGCTGGCCGAAGCCGCCGGCCTGAAGACCGCCCTTCTCACCGGCCGCGACCGGGCGAAGGCCCGGGCCGAGACGCTGGCCGGCCTCGCATCCGGCGATATCGCCATCGTCGTCGGCACCCACGCCCTCATTCAGGCAGACGTGGTCTTCCACGATCTGGCGCTGGTCTGCATCGACGAGCAGCACCGCTTCGGCGTGGAACAGCGCCTCGCGCTTTCCGCCAAGGGCCGCGGCGTCGACACCCTGGTGATGACGGCAACCCCCATTCCGCGCTCCCTCGTGCTGTCCTATTTCGGCGACATGGACGCCTCCCGCCTCGACGAGAAGCCCCCCGGCCGCACACCGGTCGACACCCGCACCATCCCGCTCGACCGTCTGGACGAAGTCGTCGGCCGGCTGGAATCCGCCGTTGCCAAGGGGGCCAAGGCCTACTGGGTGTGTCCTCTGGTCAGCGAGAACGAGATGCTGGATCTGGCCGCCGCCGAGGAGCGCTTCGCCGCGCTCCAGACCCGGTTCGGCGATCGCGTCGGCCTCGTCCACGGGCAGATGAAGGCCGCCGAGCGCGACCGCGCCATGGCCGCCTTCCGCGAGGGCGAGATCCGCATCCTCGTCGCCACCACCGTCATCGAGGTGGGCGTCGACGTGCCGGACGCCACCATCATGGTGATCGAGCATGCCGAGCGCTTCGGCCTTGCCCAGCTGCACCAGCTGCGCGGCCGGGTCGGCCGCGGCCGCGCCGCCTCCACCTGCCTGCTGCTCTACACGGCCCCGCTCGGCGAAACGGCCCGCGCCCGCCTCGCCATCCTGCGCGAGAGCGAGGACGGCTTCCGCATCGCCGAGGAAGACCTGAAGCTGCGCGGCGAAGGCGATCTGCTCGGCACCCGCCAGAGCGGCCTCGTCGCCTTCCGCATCGCCGACCCCGCCGTTCACGGCGACCTCGTGGACGCCGCCCGCGACGACGCCCGCCTCATCGTCGCCACCGATCCGGAACTCTCCGGACCGCGCAGCGAAGCGCTGCGGACGCTGCTGTACCTGTTCGATCGGGACCAATCGGTGCGGCTGCTGAAATCGGGATAGTTTCGGGGACTTCCGTCCCCGATCCCCTGACCGGGAGGCCTGACGCCTCCCGGACCCTTCCGCTTTTCTTTCAG
>JBBSSF010000771.1:0-1509 GCA_038242345.1 Hyphomicrobiales bacterium | reverse complement strand
CCGGTGATCGACCCGACCCAGGCGGCGGTGGCGCGTGCCATCGGCCTGATTGCCCTCGGCTACGGCCGGATCTGATACCGGAGGTCCTTGAAGAGGATCCTCCGGTATTCCGCTGCAGATTTCTCATGCCCCTGGGGCATGTGAGAAATCTTCTGTTCTTCAGGCGCGCGGTGCGATCAGCACTTCGTGCGCCTGGTCTGATGTAGCCGACCGGCCCGGCGGGCCCGGCAGCTTCCAGCGTGACTGCGAAAGGGACGGGCGAATGTCCGAATTCGATCTGGTGGTGTGCGGCCGGGTGGTGACGCCGGACGCGGTTCTGGACCAGGGCTGGGTGGCGGTCTCCGGCGAGACCATCGCGGCGGTGGGCACCGGTACGCCGCCGGCGGCCAAGGTCGTGCACGATGCGGGCGATGCCTATGTGCTGCCCGGCGCCATCGACGGCCAGACCCATGCCACCAGCTATGGCGGCCTGCCGGGGCTGGAATCCACCACCCGCTCGGCGGTGGCAGGCGGCGTGACGACCATCGTCGACATGCCCTATGACAGCCCGGATCCGCTTGACAGCATGGAGAAATTCCGCGCCAAGGCCGAGGCTGTCGCGCTTTATTCCCATGGCGATGTCGCGCTTTATGGCACGGTGTCCGCCGGCCAGCCGCTGGACCAGATCGAGGCGCTCAGGGACGCCGGCATCTGCGCCATCAAGATTTCCTGGTTCGAGAGCAATCCGCGCCGCTTCCCGCGCATTCCCGCCGACCAGACCCTCGCTCTCCTGAAGGAGGCGGCCCGGGTCGGCCTGCCGGTCGGGCTGCACAACGAGGATCAGGAAATCGTGCTGGCCGAGATTGCCCGCCTCAAGGCCGAGGGCAAGATCACGCCGGAATGGCACGAGCCGAGCCGGCCCGAGGCGGCGGAACTGGCCGCCACCGTCGGCTTTCTGGAGCTGGGCGTCGCGGCCGGCGCCCATGTCCACATCGTCCACATCTCCACGCCGCGCGGCTATGATCTCGTCACCCGCTACCGGGAGGACGGCTTCAACGCCACCGCCGAGCTGTGCATCCATTATCTGCTGCTGGATGCCGGCCGCGACACCGCCCGGCTTGGCGCGCGCATGAAGGTGAGCCCGCCCATCCGCGCCGGCGTGATCGACCAGCTGTGGCAGCGGCTGGAGGAGGGGGCGGTCGAGTTCGTATCCTCGGATCACTCCTCGTGGCCGATCGCCAACAAGTTCAAGGAGTCGATCTTTGATGCCGGCGCCGGCATCCCGGGTCTGGAGACGCTGGTGCCGTCGTTCTTCACCGTGCTGAAGGAGCGGGTGGAGGATCCGGCGCTGTGGATGGCGAAATATCTGTCCGAGAAGCCGGCCAAGTTCTTCGGTCTGTGGCCGCGCAAGGGCGCGCTGATGCCGGGCTTCGATGCCGACATTCTGGTGCTGAAGCCGGAAGACGTGGTGTTCGATGCAGCCAGCACCCATGACGACCTGAACTGGAGCCCGTTCGACGGCGACACCTT
>JBBSSF010000770.1:0-1511 GCA_038242345.1 Hyphomicrobiales bacterium | reverse complement strand
TCAGGCCGTGTTCGGCCCGGCCGGCGGGGAGGCGATCACCAACTGGCCGCGGGCGCTATGGCAGGACTATCTCGTCTGGTATCGCGCCGCCCTTGACCTGCCGGTGCGCAACCGCACCGAAATCACCGGCATCGCCCCCGACGGCGACCTTCTCCGGGTCTCCGCCACCGACACGGCGACCGGCGAGCCGCTCGGCTTCCTTGCCCGCAAGATCGTGCTCGCCACCGGCATCGAGGGCAATGGCGACTGGCGCCTGCCGGCACTGGCTTTGGACCGGCTGCCGAAGGACCGCTTCGCCCACACCAACTGGGAGTTCGATGTCGGCACGCTCAGGGGCAAGCGGGTCGGTGTGCTGGGCGCCGGTGCCTCGGCCTTCGATACGGCGGCGAGTGCGCTTGAGGCGGGGGCGGCGAGCGTGCACCAGTTCGCCCGCCGCCCGGCCCTGCCGCTGAAGGACCCCTACCGCACCATGGAGAAGAGCGGCTTTCTCCGCCATTTCGGCTCCATGACCGCGCTGGAGCGCTGGCGCTGGCTGGTCGCCACCCGGGATCAGGGCGTGCCCGCCACTCAGGACGGCATCGACCGCTGCACCGCCTTCCCCAATTACCGCATCACCACCGGCGCCGGCTGGGCGGGTGTCGCCTTTGCGGACGGCGACGTGATCGTGACCGGCACCGATGGCGCCGAGCACCGCTTCGATTTCCTCGTGCTCGGCACCGGCTATGCCGTCGACCTGACGAAGCGGCCGGAGCTTTCGGCGCTGGTCCCCGTCATCGCGCTATGGCGCGACCGCTTCGTGCCGCCGGCCGGCGAAGGCGGCGCCGTGCTCGACACGCCGTGGCTTGGCGACGACCTTTCCTTCACCGAGAAGGTGCCGGGCACCGCGCCATGGGTCAGGAACATCCACAATTTCACCGCCGCCGCCCGGGTCAGCATCGGCTCGTCGGCCACCGCCCTCACCTCGCTGAAATATGCCGTGCCGCGGCTCGTCGATGGCCTCACGCGCTTCTTCTGGCTTGCCCAGGCGGAACAGGAACTGGCGGCCATCCGCGCCTATGCCGACATCGACCTCGATCTCGCCCCGCTGGCCCCGCATCGGGTGCCGGCGGCGGGACAGCCTTCACCCCCCTGACAATCCAAGGAGACCGACAATGGGTGACAAGATCATGTGGACGCGCCAGGAGGATGTGGAACGCCTCTGGGTGCATGAAGGTCTCGAATACAGCCATCGGCTGGTGACCAAGGAGATGCAGGGCTCGTCCTTCTCCTTCCACATCACCACCTATGAACCCTTCTTCGACACCATCGTGGAAGGCGACGGCATCCATGAAGTGGTGCTCTACTGCCTGCACGGCTGGTCGAAGCAGAAGGATCTGGCCGATGGCCGCGAGCGCATCTTCCGTCCGGGCGATGCGATGTATCTGCCGGTGAACTACCGCTACCACCATGTCATCGGCGATGCCGGGCTGGTGCTGGCGGTTGCCTGCACGCCGCCGCGCTCCTGACCCGGC
>JBBSSF010000769.1:0-1511 GCA_038242345.1 Hyphomicrobiales bacterium | reverse complement strand
GGCCGAGGGCGGCACCCTGCCGAACATGCTGGTCGGCGGCTATGATCTCGACTTCGTGCAGAACACCCCCTATGGCGCCGGCGCCACGCCGGAGGCCATCAAGGCCGCCGACGCCGCCAAGGCCGACCGCATCGCCAAGAAGCCGGTGTTCGTCGGCCCGCTCAAGGACAACAAGGGCAACGAGGTGATCCCGGCCGGGGTCTCCCACCCGCCCTATGATCCGTGGATCGACCAGATCAACTTCCTCGTCGAGGGCGTGGTCGGCTCGACGACCTGATCCGCCTCACCGTCAGCCGCGCCGGTCCCCTCCCACGCGGGCCGGCGCGGAGCTCTCCGGCTTTCCCGGTCGCGGGTCTGTCCGGCGCCGCGCGCAAGGGCATTTCCTTCACGCGAACCGGCAACCACCGCGCTTGAAAATGCTCTGGCGGACCTGCGGATGTCCGGTCCGTCGCGTGTTTCCGGCCGCGCCCGCCTCTTGCGAAGGGCTGCGGCGCGGTCCTCCTCCCCGGCGGGGCCCATGCCCCCGGGTTCCGCAGCGGCCCCGGTCCTGCGTCCGCCTGTCCCCGGCGCCCGGTCGCCCGGCGCGCCCTCCTCCGCGACCCGGAGATCAACACGCGATGTCCGACATCACCTCCTCCGGCGGTGACGCCCTGGCCGCCCGATCCGGGTTCGCCGCCCGGCTCGACAGTCTGCGCCGGTCTGCCGAATTCATCGCCATTCCGCTGCTGGCGCTCCTGATCGCGGCCGCCCTGTTCTCGCTGTTCCTGCTGGTGCTTGGCCATTCGCCGGTCACCTTCTTCCAGCTCCTGTGGCGCGGCGGCTTCGGCACCTCCTTCTCCTGGCAGAACACGCTGATCCGGGCCGCCCCGCTGATCCTGACTGCCCTCTGCGTCGCCATTCCCGCCCAGCTCGGCCTGACCATCATCGGCGGCGAGGGCGCCCTGGTGATCGGCGGCTTCGCGGCGGCGGCCATCGCCATTCCCTTCGTCACCGGCGGGGCCCCGGCCTTCGTCATTCTCTCGGTGATGGCGCTGACGGCGGTGCTGGTCGGCGGCGTCTGGATCGGCATGGTCGGGGCGCTCCGGCACTATCGCGGCGTCAACGAGACCATCGCGTCGCTGCTGATGTCCTATATCGCCATCGCCATCATGAACTTCTTCGTGGAAGGCGCGCTGCGCGACCCGTCCAACCCGAACAAGCCCTCCACCCTGCCGATCGGCGCCGAGAACATGGTCGGCAAGATCCCGGGCACGGACATCCACTGGGGGCTGGCGGTCGGCATCGTCGTCGCCATCGGCCTCTGGTTCCTGATGAACCGCACCACCTTCGGCTTCGCCGCCCGGGTCACCGGCGGCAATGTGCGCGCCGCGCGGGCCCAGGGACTGCCTGTCGGGCGGCTGATGGTGCTGTCCTGCGCGATTGCCGGCGCCTGCGCCGGGCTCGCCGGCTTCTTCGAGGTCGCCGCCACCCAGGGCAAGGCCAATGCGTCGCTGGCGGCCGGCTACGGCTTC
>JBBSSF010000768.1:0-1516 GCA_038242345.1 Hyphomicrobiales bacterium | reverse complement strand
TCGTCGGCGATGCGGGTGAGGTTCATCGGGGCGGGGTATCCTCGGGAGCAGAAAAGACAGGGTCGGACGGCGGCGCTTGCAAGAGATAGGAAGGGAGGGCGCCGGATATAAGGTGGGGGTGCTGCGGACGGGGGCACGTGCCCGGGGGCGGCCGGCCGGCCAAGAGCGTGGCGGCCCGGGCATTTGCGTGTGTCAGCTTGTTGACGCGAAGACTGGCCAAGCGGGCCGATGTCTGCTAGAAGCCCGGCCCATCCCGTCGGGTTTATCGTCCGCGCCGGCCCCCCGTGACGGGGATGCTTCGAGCGCGAGAAAGTTCCGGAGAAAAGAACATGGCCGTTCCGAAGAGAAAAACCTCGCGCATGAAGAAGGGCTTCCGCCGCTCCAATCATGCCCTCACCGCTCCGTCCTATGTCGAGGACAAGACCTCGGGCGAGCTGCGTCGTCCGCACCACATCGACCTGAAGACCGGCATGTATCGCGGTCGCCAGATCCTGGACGTCAAGGCCGAGGCCTGATTTCCTGCTTCAGACGATGCCCGACGACCGGCGGGGCGGACGTGTTCGTCCGGCCGGTCCGTGGGGCGCGCCGTCCGGCCACCGGCCGGAAGGATTCGCCGGCCCGTTTGCCAGGAAGGCACGGGGCCGGTTTTTTTGTGCCTGCCGCATTGCCGCGCGCGCGAAATGCCGTACGCTGTCGCAAAAGGGGTGATGACTCCAGCCGGGGTTGTTCCGTCGGCGGCGCGGGGGCGTCGCTCGGGCGGTCGCGTCCTTGCAGGCGCACGAGGTGCTGACCGCGCCCGCGTGCCTGAAGAATGGCGAATTTCTCATCTGCACCACGGAGCGTGGGACGTCCGCACCGGACTGCCAGAGAATCCTGTGCAGGCCCCCTTTGATATCCTTGCAGGCCGTCGGGATGCGACGGACGCAAGGCCCGGATCCAGACCGAGATTCCCGCGAACCGGGCGCGGGCGAGCGACCAAAGGGGGACCATGCGGATGATGGCGGGGATCATTCCGCTCACGATCTTTCCGCTGCTGATCTACAACGCCGGGCTGATGCTGATTTCCGGCACCGCCGCGCCGGGGGTGTGGACGGTGCCGATCCTGTCGGTGCCGCTGCCTTCGGGGGTGCTGTGGACCATCAGCACCGCGGATGTGCTGATCCTCATCGCCATCTGCGCGCTGGCGGCGGAGATCGCGCGCACCATCCGGGTGCGCCGGCGCGGGCTGGCCGAACATGCCATGGCCGCGGCGATCCTCATGGTCTACCTGGTCGCCTTCCTGACGGTTCCGGCCTCGGGCACGGCGCTCTTTTCCATGCTGGCGGCGGTGGCGCTGCTGGATTTCGTCTTCGGCATCCTGTTCTCGGTGGGCGATCGCTAGGTTCTGTTGACAAAGGCTCGCATCCAGAGGCGGACTGAGGCGATAAGGACGAAGCCGAGATAGCTGTCGGCGGTCTTGTCGTAACGGGTGGCGAGGCGGCGCCAATTCTTCAACTTGTTGAAACAGCGTTCGATC
>JBBSSF010000767.1:0-1519 GCA_038242345.1 Hyphomicrobiales bacterium | reverse complement strand
TCGAGGGGCGCGACGTCGACTATGCGACGGCGACCGCGGCCGCGAAGGCCTCGGGCCGCGTGCAGGAGCCGGTTCCGGTTGCAGCCACCGATCCGCTCTATATCCTCTACACCTCCGGCACCACCGGCCAGCCCAAGGGGGTCGTGCGCGACACCGGCGGCCACATGGTGGCGCTCAACTGGACGATGTACAACATCTATGGCGTGGAGCCGGGCGAGGGCTTCTGGGCGGCGTCCGATGTGGGCTGGGTGGTCGGCCACTCCTACATCGTCTACGCGCCGCTGCTCGCCGGTGCCACCACGGTGCTCTATGAGGGCAAGCCCGTCGGCACCCCCGATGCCGGCGCCTTCTGGCGCATGATCGACGAGCACAGGATCCGCGTGCTCTTCACCGCGCCGACGGCGCTGCGGGCGATCAAGAAGGAGGATCCGGAGGGCAAGCTGGTCGGCAAGTACGATCTCTCCTGCCTCAAGGCGCTGTTCCTCGCCGGCGAACGCGCCGATCCGGATACCGTCCAGTGGGCGGAGAACATCCTGAAGGTGCCGGTGGTCGACAACTGGTGGCAGACGGAAACCGGCTGGGCGATTGCGGCCAATCCGCTCGGTCTCGGCCTGCTGCCGGTCAAGCACGGCTCGCCCTCGGTGCCGATGCCGGGCTATGACGTGCAGATCCTGGACGATGCCGGCCATCCGGTGGAGCCGGGCAAGCTCGGCAACATCGTGGTGAAGCTGCCGCTGCCTCCCGGCAACCTGCCGACGCTGTGGAATGCCGACACCCGCTTCAAGTCCAGTTATCTGGAAGAGTTCCCGGGCTACTATAAGACCGCCGACGCGGGCTTCAAGGATGCCGACGGCTATGTCTTCATCATGGCCCGCACCGACGACATCATCAATGTCGCCGGCCACCGTCTGTCGACGGGTGCCATGGAGGAAGTTCTTGCCGGTCATCCGGCGGTGGCGGAATGCGCCGTCATCGGCATTGCCGATGGCCTCAAGGGCCAGGCGCCTTGCGGCTTCGTGGTGCTGAAGGCAGGCGTCGACCGGCCCCATGCCGAGATCGAGAAGGAACTTGTCGGCCGGGTGCGCGATCTCATCGGCCCGGTGGCGGCGTTCAAGATCGCCATCACCGTCGACCGGCTGCCGAAGACCCGCTCCGGCAAGATCCTGCGCGGCACCATGCGCCAGATCGCCGATGGCGAGGAATTCCGGATGCCGGCGACCATCGACGATCCGGGCACGCTGGACGAGATTGCGGCAGCCATCGGCGCCCGCCTCGGCGGCGAGCGCGGCGCCGCCTGAGGCGGGCCTTCCCGGATGCCCCCGGGCCGTGCGCAGCGGTCCCGGGGTCTCCTTTGTCGCAAGTCTGACCGGGGTCGGCCAGACCTGCGACGCCTGGGCCCTGTTCAGGGCACTGCTTCGGGCGATATGGCACGGTCTGTGCTGGCAAGGGGCCTTTGAAAGGGGCCTTTGGGATTCGGATGAGGATTTCTCATGTCCTTGGAGCATATGAGAAATTCACT
>JBBSSF010000766.1:0-1529 GCA_038242345.1 Hyphomicrobiales bacterium | reverse complement strand
AGCCGGCAAAGGATCAGGTTTGCGGACGGGGCGGTCGGGCGCGGCAACGCCCCGTCCGCCGCCCGGTGACGAGGGGCCCGCTCCCGTCCCGTGACGGCGCCGGCCCCGTTTTCGCGCGACAGACGGACACCGACCGATGGCCTTCGTGCTCTCTCCCCGCCGCAGCGTGCTCCCGGGCTTTGGCCTGGCCCTCGGCGCGACGCTCACCTTCCTGTCGCTGGTGGTGCTGATCCCGCTCGGCGCCCTAGTGCTGCGCGCGTCCGATCTCGGGCTGTCCGGCCTCGTCGCGGTGGCGCTGAACGAGCGGGTGCTGGCGGCGCTGCGCCTCTCCTTCGGCGCGGCGGCGGCTGCCGCCCTCGTCAACGCCGTGTTCGGCGTCCTCGTCGCCTGGGTGCTGTGCCGCTATGACTTTCCCGGCCGCCGGCTCATCGATGCGCTGATCGACCTGCCCTTCGCCCTGCCGACGGCGGTGGCCGGCATCGCGCTGTCGGCGCTCTATGCCGGCAATGGCTGGATCGGGTCGCTGCTGGAGCCCCTCGGCATCAAGGTCGCCTACACGCCGCTGGGCGTCGCGGTGGCCCTGGTCTTCGTCGGCCTGCCCTTCGTCGTGCGCACGGTGCAGCCGGTCCTTGCCGAGCTGGAGCGGGATGTGGAGGAGGCGGCGGCGTCGCTGGGCGCCGGACGCCTGGTGACGGTCACCCGGGTGGTGCTGCCGACGCTCCTGCCGGCGATCCTCACCGGCGTCACCCTCGCCTTCGCCCGGGCGGTCGGGGAATATGGCTCGGTGATCTTCATTGCCGGCAACCTGCCCTATGTCTCCGAGATCGCGCCGCTCCTCATCGTCATCCGGCTGGAGGAGTTCGACTATGCCGGCGCGACCGCGATCGCGACCATCATGCTCGCCGCCTCCTTCGCGCTGCTTCTCGCCATCAATCTCCTGCAGGCCCTTGCGCGGCGGAGGTTCGGCGATGTCTGAGCCCCGCTCCGTCGATGTCGTCACCCGCGCCGCCGTTCCCGTTCCGGGAGGATCCCATGCGTGAAGCCGTGCTTCCGGCCGATGCCGCCCTGGCCCTTGCCGTGCGCCCGGCGCCGGTCGCCCGTTACCGCCCGCCGACGGCGGAATCCCGCTGGGTGCGGGGCGGGCTGATCGGGCTGGCGCTCCTGTTCCTCGCCGTCTTCCTGCTCCTGCCGCTGGCGGTGGTGTTTGCCGAGGCCTTCGCCAGGGGCGCCGGCGCGTGGCTCGAAGCCGTCACCGAGCCCGATGCGGTGGCGGCCATGCGGCTGACGCTTCTCACCGCCGCGATCGCCGTTCCGGTCAACCTCGTGTTCGGGGTGGCTGCGGCCTGGGCGGTGGCGAAGTTCGAATTCCGCGGCAAGAGCCTGCTCATCACCCTGATCGACCTGCCCTTCTCGGTGTCGCCGGTGATCGCGGGGCTGATCTATGTGCTGATGTTCGGCGCGCACGGACTGCTCGGTCCCTTGCTGAAGTCCGAGGGCATCCAGATCATCTTCGCCGTGCCCGGCATCGT
>JBBSSF010000765.1:0-1554 GCA_038242345.1 Hyphomicrobiales bacterium | reverse complement strand
CCAGCAGCTTGCAGGCGACATTGGTCCAGGCGATGGCGCCGCTATCCCAGTCCTCCAGCTTGTTGAGACAGCAGCGGCCGCAGCCGTCGCACAGGCTCTCCCACTCGGCGGGGCTCATCTCGTCGAGAGACTTCACGCGCCAGAAGGGTTCGGTCGGGGACATCGGCTCACTCCGCAAGCGGGGGACAGGGCCCGGGAAGCCGGGCACACCGCCGGGACGGGGCGGCCCCGGGGATATGCCGGGGCCGGCGCGCCGATGCAACGGAAGAGAGCGGATTTCTCAGGCCGGACGGGCGCGGGCGAGCGAGCCGAGGCCATCCCAGTCGGCGACATCGACGATTCCCGGCGCCGGCAGGCGGATGGTGCCGGCCTTGCGCAGCCGGGTGAAGGTCCGGCTGACGGTCTCGATGGTGAGGCCCAGATGGTCGGCAATGTCGGCCCGGGTCATCGGCAGGTGCACGGGGTTGCGCGCCGCTCCCGAGCGCTCGGCCCGCTCCGCCATGGCGACCAGAAAGGCGGCCACCTTCTCGGCCGGCGACAGCCGGGACAGCACGAGCTGGTTCAGATGCGCCTTGCGCAGGTCCACCCGCAGGAAGGCGAGCATCCGGTCCTTCAGGTGCGGATAGCGCTCCACCAGCCGTTCCAGATCCCCCACCCGGAACAGGCAGGCCTCCACCGGGGTCACGGTCTCGGCATCGAGCAGGTGGCTCTCGGCCCCGTCGAGTCCGATCACGTCGCCGGCGGAGAGAAAGTCCGTGATGTGGCGCCGGCCATCGGGCAGCGACAGCGACAGCCGGATCATGCCCGAGGTGACGGTCCCGAGCATGGTGACGGGATCGCCCTCCTGATGGATGACGGTACGGGCCGGCAGCTTGATGCGGCGGGCGATCGCCTCCAGCTCGGCCACTTCCGGGCCGGTGAGGGCCGCCCCCAGCGCAAAGCGGCGCACGCCGCAGCGCCCGCAGCGGCGGGCCTCGGTGCTGCCGCGCGGCGGACAGCCGGTCTCGCACGCCCGTTCGAGCACCGAACGGATGTTCATCGGCCGGCTCTCGCCCATTTCGGCCTGCCCTCCGGCCGCTCTCGTCATCCGCTTCTCTCCCGGACCCTGCTTTTCAGTTCTTTCTGAAAGCTAGGAAGACGGCGACAGAATGACCACGTGGCCAACAGACGCAGCCGGGGCCGGACAGTCCTGCCCGGCCCCGGCGCATCAGCCTCAGCATGACCCGTCCCGGGCGGGGCGGGATCACATGTTCGGATAGTTCGGACCGCCGCCGCCTTCCGGCACGGTCCAGGTGATGTTGCCGTTCGGATCCTTGATGTCGCAGGTCTTGCAGTGGACGCAGTTCTGCGAGTTTATCACGAAGGTCGGCCCGCCTTCCTTCTCCATCCACTCGTACACGCCCGCCGGGCAGTAGCGCTGCTCCGGCGCATCATACCGCGCCAGGTTTACCGTCACCGGCACGGCCGCGTTCCTCAGCGTCAGGTGCACCGGTTGGTCCTCGGCGTGGTTGGTGTTGGAGAACGACACCGAGGTCAGCCGGTCGAAGGTGAGCT
>JBBSSF010000764.1:0-1556 GCA_038242345.1 Hyphomicrobiales bacterium | reverse complement strand
GGGAAAGCACGGGCACAATTTTCTGTCCCGCGTCGAATCAAATCCATTGACCATCCGGTCATCGCAGCGTGTGCTTGTCAGATCAAGCGCGCATGGCTGCAATGTTCGATCGCATAAAACGATTCCTGTCTCTAGAGACGAAATCCACTCTGGCGAGCCCCTCGCCGGAGCTTCTGGCGTTGCTGGGCGGCGGTGCCCCGACGGCCGCGGGTGTCGCGGTCACGCCAGAGACGGCGCTGCGGGTTCCCACCGTTTATGCCTCGGTCAAGGTCCTGGCCGAAAGCATCGCGCAATTGCCGCTGGTTCTCTATCGGCGCACGCCGGATGGCGGCAAGGAACGGGCGACGGACCATCCGCTGTTCGAGATCCTGCATGACCAGGCGAACGACTGGACTTCGGCTGCCGAGTTCCGGCTGTTCATGCAGATGCAGGTTTTGCTGCACGGCAACGCCTTTGCGTTCATCAACCGTTCCGGCGGGCGCATCGTCGAGCTGATCGCCATCCCGTCTCCGGCTGTCGCTGTCGAGACCGACGCGACCACGCTGGAACCGAGCTACCGGGTGGCCCGGGCAGACGGGGCGTCGGAGATCTACAGCCGGCACGATATTTTCCATCTGCGCACGCTTGGCACGGACCCGAACGCGGGCCTGTCGCCCGTGATGCAGGCCCGGGAGGCGATCGGTCTGGCGGCTGCCATGGAACAACACGGCGCGAGGCTCTTTGGCAACGGCGCGCGGCCTTCTGGGGTGCTCAAGTACGGCAAGATGCTGACGCCTGATGCCGCCGCACGGCTGAAAGCGAGCATCGAGCACGCTCATGGCGGCGGCGAGAATAGCGGCCGAACGATGCTGCTTGAGGACGGGATTGATTTCCAGCCGCTTCAGTTCTCTTCGGTCGACCTTCAATTTCTTGAGCTTCGGCGGCACCAGATTGCAGAGATTGCCCGGGTCTTCCGGGTTCCGCTCCACATGCTGCAAGAGCTTGAGCGCACCACCCACAACAACGCCGAGAGCATGGGGCAACAGTTCCTGTCCCTGACGGTGCTGCCTTGGCTGAAGCTCTGGGAAGGGGCGATCCGCCGGGCGCTGCTGACGCCCGAAGAGCGGGGCGAATATGTCGTCGAGTTCCTGGCCGATGACCTCGCCCGCGCCGATCTGGAAAGCCGGTTCGACGCCTACGCCAAGGCGATCACGAACGGCATCCTGTCGCCGAATGAGGTTCGTTCTTCGGAAAATCGCGCGCCCTATGCCGGCGGTGACCAGTTCCGCTTGCCCCTCAACACCGAGGATGCCGCCGCGGCCGGCAAGCCGGAGGGCGAGGCGTGACGGATCAAAATCGTCTCGACATCGAAGTGAAGTTCGCCGCTCCGGACGCGACTGGCACCTTCTCCGGATATGCCTCGGTGTTCGATGGGGCTCCGGACAGTGTGGGCGATGTGGTTGCCCCGGGCGCATTTCGGCGCTCCCTCGCGGAACACAAGGCTGCCGGCAGCCGTCCGTTGCTCCTGTGGCAGCACGATCCTGACCAGCCCATCGGCGTGTGGACCGGGATCGTCG
>JBBSSF010000763.1:0-1558 GCA_038242345.1 Hyphomicrobiales bacterium | reverse complement strand
GCCAGGCCGCACCACATCGCCCATGACCATGGCGCTGTTGGCGAGATTGTCGGCCACCAGCACCTGCACCTGCGGCTGGATCGCGCGATCGGCCAGCGCCTCCTCGATGCTCGCCCGGACATCCTCGATCGACCGGCCGGAGGCCTTCACGCCACCGACATAGGGAACGAAGATCCGGCCGGAGCTGTCGACGACGCTCTCGATGGTGGTCGCCTTGGCGGCCCCGGACGAGAACAGGCCATTCTGCCCGGCCTCCCAGATGTTCACCGCAAGACGGTCACCCACACCGATGGGCTGCTCGGGCCCGGCATTGCGGACCGAGAAGGTGTTGGCGAAATCCCGTGCCCGGTACTGACCGGCCACATTGGCAACGTCGGGCGTGATGTCGACCAGAAGGAACTCGCTGCGGGCGAGCGTCTGGATGTCGGAGGTCTTGATATCAGCCCCCGACGGCCCGTCACCCGGCAGCGCGGCGCAGCCAGTGAGGGTCGAAAGCGTGAGCAGGAATGCCAGTATGCGCTGCATGCGGGTTCATTCGTCCGGACCAGATCGGCAACGCTTAACACCAACCTCGGGATTTCGCCATAGACGTCCGGCTGCGCGAGGCTGCGCCGGTGGAAAGCATCCTGAGTGATTGTTGCAGGAGTGACGGCCGGTCGCAACCTCCCATCCGAAGTCTGCTTCAGGAAAGAAGCAGGAACATCCCGGGCACGAAGCTGAAAGGTGCGCTGCGGCATGGACTTGAGCGCGGGGCTGTTGCTCGCCGGGGCTGGCAGGAAAGGAAGTGTTAACCTTGTCGCCGGAGATTCATGACCGGGGATGCATTTGGTCCCGGGTGCGCCGCATGTTCCCCGTCGGCTCCGGCGGACGGGGGAGGATTCCGTGGACGCGGCCCCGCGCGCGGCGCCGCGTCCACTTCTGCCGGCTCTCGTGACCGATTTGCATCGCTTCGCCGGCGCGCCATCGGGCTTGGAGCGCTTTCCGTGCACTCAGGTTCACAGGAAGCGCTCCAAGATTTTGGTCTTGCGCATTTTCTGCACGCGAACCGGTATCCACTTCGCTTGAAAATGCTCTAGCCGGCGACGGCGAGCTGCGGTGCGCGCGCCTGGGCCGGGCCGACGGCGATGCGCTGCTCGGTCTTCGGATCGAACAGGCTCGCCCGACTCATGTCGACGAGGAAGCGCATGCGGGTGCCCGGTGCCGTGGCCTCGTCGGGATGGATTCGCGCCTCCACCTCGATGCCGCCGAGGGTCAGGAACACCATGGTGTCGGCGCCGGTGGGCTCGGTCAGCTCGATCATGGCCTCGAACGGGGCATGACGGCCCGAGTTCGCCTCCTCCTCGCGCCAGGGCGACACATGTTCCGGCCGCACGCCGAGGACCACCGCCTCTCCGAGCCGGTCGGCGATGGAGTCGGAGCCGACGGGCAGGGGCAGGAAGGTGGTGCCGCCCGCGCGGTTGGCGACCGCCACGCCGATCCGGTTGCCATCCTGCACGATGGTCGCGGGGATGAAGTTCATGGACGGCGTGCCGATGAAGCCGGCGACGAACATGTTGGC
>JBBSSF010000762.1:0-1559 GCA_038242345.1 Hyphomicrobiales bacterium | reverse complement strand
CCTCATGGTTGGATACCGGTGTTCAGACGAGCAGCGCCTGCCTCCCGCTTTCCGGCGCCGTCTCGGGATCACCTCCTGATTTCAAGACCCATCCCCGCCGGACCCGTCCGGAGGCCGCCCGAGGCATTTTCGGGCGATGCCCCTGCCGTGCCCGCTCCGGACCGCCGCCCGCCGCTGCCCAGTTTTGAGGGAAGGACCTCGCATGCGCTCGCGCATCCACAAGCTGATGCTTTCCGCCGCCACCGCTCTCGCCCTTGCCGCCGGCGCCGCCCATGCCGCCGAGATCAAGAGCATCGCCATCGTCACGCCCGAGCAGGGCACGGATTTCGGCTGGAACCAGCAGGGCGTCCAGGGCGCCAAGGATGCCGCAGCCAAGGCGGGCCTCGAATTCATCGCCGCCGAGGGCATGGGCTATGGCGACATCCGCCCGACCCTGCGCGAGCTGGCCGATGATGATGCCGGCCTCATCATCGCCCACGCCGGCGGCTACGCCACGGAAGCCGGCGAGATCGCCCAGGAGATGAAGGTCCACATGGCCCTGAACGCCAAGGGCGTCAGGAAGCCGCCCTATATCTCCGACTACACCCTCTCGGCCCAGGATGGCGCCTATCTGGCCGGCGTGCTTGCCGCCAAGACCACCAAGACCGGCATCATCGGCATCGTCGTGTCCTCGGAATCGGCCACCTGGAACTCGCAGTCCTCGGGCTTCGTGCAGGGCGTGAAGGCGACCAAGCCGGATGCGGTGCTGCGCTATGCCATCATCGGCCCGAAGGCCTATTCCGATGTCGCCGGCGCCCGCCGCGTGACGGAATCCGTGATTGCCGCCGATGCCGACGTCATCTTCGGTCAGGGCAACGGCTCGTCCTTCGGCATGATCCAGGCGATCGAGACGGTGAAGCCGCCCTCCGGCAACAAGGTCTGGTTCATCGACGTCATCGGCGACAAGAGCTCCATCGACAAGGGCTATCTGCTGTCGTCGGTGGTGTGGAACTTCGAGCCGGTGTTCTCCAAGATGATCGCCGACATCAAGGCAGACAACTTCGGCACCCAGAATTATGGCCTGGCGCTCGCCGATGAATCCCTGCGCCTGCTGAAGACGGCCTCGATCCCCGAGCCGGTCTGGGCCGATCTCATGACTGTCCGCCAGGAAATCATCGACGGCAAGATCAAGGTCACGCCGGAATATGACGGCCTGAAGGTCCGCCAGATGATGAGCTCGACCACGGCCAACTGATACCAGCCGCACGAAGTGCTGACCGCACCATGCGGCTGAAGGGCAGCAGTTTTCTCATATGCCCCAATGACATGAGAAATCTGCATCGGAATACCAGAGAATCCTCTTCGAGGATCTTTGGTATGAGCCCCGCGCATCGTTCAGGGACCCGGCGGCTGCCGGGTCCGGACGGGCGGCGGCTGTTCCGCGGCCCCCGACGCGCCAGCACCAGCCGCCGCCCGCCTCCCGCCCCGCCTTCGTCCGCTTTCCCCGGCCGACGTTTCCCGCGAGGACGATCCCCCGTGACGACCCGTCTCATTTCCTTCCGCCATGTGACGAAGCGCTT
>JBBSSF010000761.1:0-1564 GCA_038242345.1 Hyphomicrobiales bacterium | reverse complement strand
GGGGCCGCCGACCAGGAGAATCGTCTCGCCCGCCGCCTTGAAGGCGATGGTGGCGTGGGCCGTCACGTCATCGAGCAGGCCGACGCCGCCAATGGCCGGCGTCGGCAGGATCGCCTGACCGAAGGTCTCGTTGTAGAGGGAGACGTTGCCGGAGACGACCGGGAACTCCAGAACCCGGGCGGCCTCGCCGACGCCCTTCAGGGCGCACACCAGCTCGCCCATGATCTCCGGCTTTTCCGGGTTGCCGAAGTTCAGGTTGTCGGTCAGCGCCAGCGGCAGGCCGCCGGATGCGGTGATGTTGCGCCAGCACTCGGCCACCGCCTGCTTGCCGCCCTCGAACGGATCCGCCTTCACATAGCGCGGCGTCACGTCCACGCTCATGGCGAGGCCCTTGCTGGAGCCGTCGACCCGGATCACGCCGGCGTCGCCACCGGGGGTGACGGCGGAATTGCCCTGGATCAGGGTGTCATACTGCTCCCAGACCCAGCGGCGCGAGGCGAGGTCGGGCGAGCCGACGAGCTGCACCAGCACCGCGCCGGCATCCTCCGGCGCCGGCACCGAGGCCGGATCCAGCGGGGCCGGGGCCGGGCGCGCCACCCACGGCCGGTCATATTCCGGCGCCTCGTCGCCCAGCTCCTTGATGGGCAGGTCGGCCATGACCTCGCCCTGGTGGCGCACGACGAAGCGGAGCGTGTCGGTGGTGTAGCCGACGATGGCGAAGTCCAGACCCCACTTGCGGAAAATGGCCTCTGCCTCGGCCTCCAGCTCCGGCTTCAGCACCATGAGCATGCGCTCCTGGGACTCCGAGAGCATCATCTCGTAGGCGGTCATCCCCGGCTCGCGGGTGGGGACGGCATCGAGATTGAGGTCCACGCCGAGGTCGCCCTTGGCGCCCATCTCGACCGCCGAGCAGGTGAGGCCGGCCGCGCCCATGTCCTGGATCGCGATGACGGCGCCGGTCTGCATCAGCTCCAGACAGGCTTCCAGCAGCAGCTTCTCGGAGAAGGGGTCTCCGACCTGCACCGTCGGGCGCTTCTCTTCCGCGCCCTCGCCGAATTCGGCCGACGCCATGGTGGCGCCGTGGATGCCGTCGCGGCCGGTCTTGGAGCCGAGATAGACGATCGGCATGCCGACGCCCGTCGCCTTGGACAGGAAGATGCCGTCGGCCTTGCCGAGGCCCACGGCGAAGGCGTTCACCAGACAGTTGCCGTTGTAGGAGGCGTGGAAGTTCACCTCGCCGCCGACGGTGGGCACGCCGAAGGAATTGCCATAGCCGCCGACGCCGGCGACCACGCCGGAGACGACATGCTTGGTCTTCGGATGATCCGGCGCGCCGAAGCGCAGCGCATTCAGCGCGGCGACGGGGCGGGCACCCATGGTGAAGACGTCGCGCAGGATGCCGCCGACACCCGTCGCAGCCCCCTGATAGGGCTCGATATAGGACGGATGGTTGTGGCTCTCCATCTTGAAGTCCACCACGTCGCCATCGCCGATGTCGACCACGCCGGCGTTCTCGCCGGGGCCGACGAGGACGCGCGGGCCCTTGGTCGGCAGGGTCTTCAGC
>JBBSSF010000760.1:0-1568 GCA_038242345.1 Hyphomicrobiales bacterium | reverse complement strand
CGGTAGAGATCGTTGTATCCGCCATAAGCATCCATTGCCCGGCAATGGTGTGCGTGCAAACCATGAGAGGGGGCCTGAAGGATGCCCTGCCATCCGGCAAGGTGCCGGTTGGGATGGGCCATCTCCCTGTCGCGGGAGAAGTGGAATAGCGCGGCCGGCGGCGCTCCCCCCGCAAACGGGCGATCGTCGCGGACATAGGTCCACAGCCGTGCTGTGCGCGTGCCGCCCCTCGCCAATAGCGGCACGGTCGTATCGTCCCCGTGTAGGCGTTCAGCGTTCAGGACATGATGCCGGATCAGAGCATGGACGGGCTCGAGTGCGGCCGCACAAGCGCCGACCTGATCGGCCAGGGTCGACAGGCTGAGATCCACGCCTTCCCGGGCATAGCGTTCGGCCTGCCGGTTCAGCGGCTGATGCTGCCCAAACTTCTCGAACAAGATCATCGCCAGAAGGTTCGGCCCCGCCCACCCCCGCGGGGTGGCATGGAAGGGCGCCGGAGCCTGCGAGATCTTCTCGCAGGCGCGACACGTGAACTTATCGCGGACGGTCTGGATGACCTTCCACTGCCGCGGGATCACCTCCAGCGTCTCGGTGATGTCCTCGCCCATCTTCACGATGCGGTCGGAGCCGCAGCAGATGCAGGCCGTGGGTGCCTCGATTACCACGCGCTCGCGCGGCCCCCTCTCGCGGTTTGAAGACAAACCGCTGCCGGGCAGCGGGTGCTCCGGAAAAGGTTTGCGAGAAGGGCGGCGGCGCTCGAAGCCTGCGACGGTCGTGATCTTCGTCGCTTTCTCGGCAGCGATCTCGTCCTCCGTGGCGGCGGCCTCGAGCTCCTCGAGTTGCAGCTCCATCTGGTCGATCAGGCGAGCACGGCGCTCCGAGCTGTGCCCGTATTGCTCCCGCCGCAGCTTGGCGATCTCGAGCTTGAGGTGCGCAATCATCGCCTCGGACGCCCCCACGACTGCCCGACTGCCCGACTGCCCGGGCCTGCGCCAGTTCGCTCTCGGCGGTCTCCGCACGCGCCTCGGACGCCGCGAGGGCGGCCCGCAATCTGGCGATCTCCAAGGCGGCATCTGTCATGCCACATCCTACTACGGGACGTCGGAAAGACCCACTATAATAGGGCGATGCAGCGGCTTTTATCCCGCCTTTGCAGGCCGTTGCGTCCAACGCGGATTGCGCCAGTCGATCCCCTCGAGCAGGTAGCCGAGCTGCGCGGCGGAGATCTGGACCCCTTCGCCAGATCCCCCGGCTGGCCAGATAAACTTACCCGCCTCGAGCCGCTTGATGTAGAGCGACATGCCGACCCCGTCATGCCAGAGCAATTTGACGAGGTCGCCCTTGCGTCCCCGGAAGCAGAAAATTTCTCCCGCATGCGGGTCCCGCCCGAGCCCTTGCTGCACTTGGAGCGCCAGCGTGTTCATGCCGCGCCGCATGTCCGTCACCCCGCCCGCAATCCACACACGCACCCCCGCCGGAAACGCGATCATGCCCGGTCCAGCACAGAAAGTAGCCGGGCAAGAACCTCCGGGTCCATTGTGCAAGGGACGAGAAGCCGCCGCTCATTG
>JBBSSF010000759.1:0-1576 GCA_038242345.1 Hyphomicrobiales bacterium | reverse complement strand
GCTGGATCTGCTGCGGCTGCTGGGCCGGGAAATAGATCCGTCCGTCGGGGGTGATGACCCCCTGCCCGGTCGTCCCGATCTGGGGCGGCTGGGGCCGGAAGGCATCGGCAAACATGCCCGGCAGCTTCGGGAAGCGCGGCGCATAGGTCCGCAGCACCAGATCGAAGCGGCCGCGGTCGCCGATCCGCTGGGCGGCGAGGCCAAGGCCGAAGGCCGCGTCCTCGGTCGCATCCCAGGAGAGCGACGTCTCGAACCAGGCAATGGCCGTCGGCACCTGACCGGTGTTGAGGGCGTACCAGGCGAGGCTGCGGGCGCCGAGGGACGACTTCTCGTCGGCGACCACGCCGGCAAAGCGCTGCAGGGTCTGTTCCGGCACGAAGGGCGGGCCCGGGCTCGCCAGCCAGCTCGACACCGCATTCAGGTAGGCCGTCATCACGTCCGGCGCCTGCTTGCGGGCATCGTAGCCGACCTGCTCGGCATCGGCGAAGCGTTCCAGCCGCTGCAGCGACAGCACCGCGCCCTGGGACGCCTTGGCATCCCCGCCATGGGTGCGGGCGAAATCGAACCATTCCAGCGCCTGGCCGGGATCATTGTTCGAGTAGAGATACCAGCCGACAAGGGTCGCGTCCGCCGCCGAACCGGACTTGCGCCCCTCGTCCTCCAGCATCGACAGGATCTGCGGATCGACCGTGGCGCCGGTTTCCGTCACGGCCTTGCCGAGAGCGACCCGGGCCATGTCGAGCCGGATCACGTTGAACTCGCCGACCCCTTCCGGCGTGCGGCGCTCATACTGGAACAGCGTGTCGAACTTGTCCGAAGGCAGCAGCTCGCGCGCCTTTTCCATGGACGACACCCGGTCGCCGCCATCGTCGCAGCTCTGGAGAATATAGCTGTAGACATCATAGGCGCGATCATCGCGATCGGTCTTGGCGAACGCCTCCGCCACCCGCCACAGGATGTCGATGGACTGGCAGACCAGAAGCTGGGGATTGCGCTGGGCGATCTGGAGCACCTGCCGCCACTGCTGCTGGTCGGAGGCGTTGGTGATGCGCTCGCGCGCTTCCGCCTCGTCCATCTTGGCGATGAGATCGGCCGGCGGCTGCCAGGAGGGATCCTGCACCTGACGCTGGGCGATCGCCTCGCGGATCTCGCTGAAGCGGCCCTGGCCATAGAGGTCCCACAGCCGCTGGATGAGCTGGTCCTCCATCTGCTGGGCCTGGGGCTCCAGCAGGTCGCGCGGCGGCTGCCAGTTCGGATAGAGCGCCCGCAGGCGCTGGATCTCGCTCTCCAGACGGCGCATGTCGCCCTGCTGGGCGAAATAGCGCAGCGCCTTGTCGTCGGGCTCGGGAAGCTGGCCGACGGTCGGCTGGTTGTCGCCGGTCCTGGGCGTCGCGCTCACCGGCTCGGCGGTCGATCCGCCGAGCCCGGACGTCGCCGGCAGCCCGTTTCCGGCCGCGTCGCCATGAAGGGCCGGAGTGGCGCCAGTCGCCGGCAGGAGACCGGGCGCGACAGCGGGCGCGGCAGAAGAGGCCGCGGGCGCAGACGGAGCGGTCAGCGCGCCGGCAGCATGGCCGAG
>JBBSSF010000758.1:0-1584 GCA_038242345.1 Hyphomicrobiales bacterium | reverse complement strand
GATGTGAATTCGCGACGGCCCGGGCAGAGCATTTCATTTGGACTGCCTCTAGGACACAGAAGCAATTTGCGCTGCGGTGCAGGAAAGACTTGCATCGCGGCGACGGGTTCGTTATGTGCTGCCCTGTCATTGGGGAGTAGCCGCCTCCGTATCGGAGGGGGCGCGTCAACAGACTTGGAACCAACGGCAGGATCCGGCTGCGGCCGGACGCTGTTCCGGAAAATGACATCCCCCTGAAAAGGGGCCCGGTTTCGGGCCTCCGGTCTGCGCATTGCGCGGACGGGGCAGGGGATGCCGGCTGCGGTGCCCGTCTCGGGGCGTCCGCGGGAGTGGATCCATGGCGCGTCCGGCCATGCTTGGCGAGACCATTGGCTTGTCCGTGCTCATGCCTGCGGGGCTGGGTGTACTCGGAAAAGCCAAGGGTTCCCATCCCCGGCCCCGCGCCCGCATTTGCCGATGGAATCGCTTTTCGTCTCGATGGGCGTGGTCGCGCTCGCCGAAATTGGCGACAAGACCCAGCTCCTCGCCCTTGTGCTTGCCGCCCGCTATCGCCAGCCGCTGGTGATCGCGCTGGGCGTGCTCGTCGCCACGGTCTTCAATCATGCCGTTGCCGCCCTCGTCGGCTCCCTGGTTGCCTCCTATCTGGGCGATCATGTGCTGACCTGGATTCTGGCGATCTCCTTCCTGTTCATGGCCGGCTGGACCCTCATTCCCGACAAGGTGAGCGACGCGGAGAAGGAGGCGAAGGGCCGGGGCGGCGTGTTCCTCACCACGGTGGTGACCTTCTTCCTGCTGGAAATCGGCGACAAGACCCAGATCGCCACCGTGGCGCTCTCGGCGCGCTATCAGGATGTGGTCATGGTCACCCTCGGCACCACGGCCGGCATGATGCTCGCAAATGTGCCCGCCATCTATCTGGGTGATGTCGCGGCCCACCGGATCCCGCTGTCGCTGGTGCGCTCCCTCGCGGCGGCCCTGTTCCTGGTGCTGGGCATCCTCGCGCTTCTGGATGCGGTCGGTGTGTTCTGACACCAGGCACGTAAGTGCTGACCGCACCTTATACCAGCCGCACGAAGTGCTGACCGCACCGTGCGCCTGAAGATCAGCAGATTTCCCATATGCCCCAAAGGCATGGAAAACCTGCATGGAATATCAAAGAGTCCTCTTCGAGGATCTTTGGTATGAAGCCGAGCCATGCGGCGACCGGCGACCTCATCCGGGGACGGGGCGAAGGGAAAAATCGGTCCGTTGCGGCGGGATTTTTCGGGGGCCCGGACGCGGCATCTTCCGGGATGCGGGGACCCCCGGGGCAGGGGACGTGCCGCCAGAGAGAGCGGCCGAAGCGGATGACAGACAAAAAAAGAGCAAGGCTGTTGAGCCTTGCTTCTTGCAGTTCCGCGTCTATACCCTTCTTCCGGCTCAAGGACCGGTATTACAGTTCTTGGCGCCGGCGGCTGCGACCGAAGTGCGCCTAAGGGCTCTTCCTCCCAAGACTTAGACCGCGATGCCTCCGTGGAGCGTTGTGGGTCGAGGGTCGGCTCCACTGTTCTTATGGGGGGACCTTAGCTCACGACTCCGTGTCTG
>JBBSSF010000757.1:0-1587 GCA_038242345.1 Hyphomicrobiales bacterium | reverse complement strand
CTCGTGCGCATGGAGCTCACCGATCAGGCCTATCACCTCATCAAGAACACCCCGAAGGTGACGGGCTTCCTGGGCGCCGACAACAAGCCGATGCCGATTTCCGACGCGGAAGCCACCCGCATCCTGTCCCAGGTTCAGGAAGGCGTGGAACGGCCGAAGCAGTCGGTCACCTACGAGGTGGGCGAGAAGGTCCGCGTGTCGGACGGCCCGTTCGCCTCCTTCTCGGGCGACGTCGAGGACGTGGACGAGGAGCGCGCGCGGCTCAAGGTGGCCGTGTCGATCTTCGGCCGCAAGACCCCGGTGGAGCTCGAATACGGGCAGGTGGAAAAGCTCGCCTGAGCTGATCCGCCCCCGGAACCGGGCGGGGGGATCCGGTCCGCGCTTTCGCCGGCGCGACCATGAGGGTCCTGACCGCCCATCCCCGCATGTCGTCCGTCCAGGACGGCGCAGTGGAGAGAGATCATGGCGAAAAAGATTGACGGCTATATCAAGCTGCAGGTGAAGGCCGGCTCCGCCACGCCGTCCCCGCCGATCGGCCCGGCCCTCGGTCAGCGCGGCCTGAACATCATGATGTTCTGCAAGGAGTTCAATGCGCGCACGCAGGAACTCACCAAGGGCGTGCCGTGCCCGGTGGTCATCACCTATTTCTCGGACAAGTCCTTCACCTTCGAGATCAAGACGGCTCCGGTCTCCTACTGGCTGAAGCAGGCTTCCGGTCTGCAGTCCGGCTCGAAGACCCCGGGCAAGGGTGGCTTCGCCGGCAAGGTGACGCGGGACCAGGTCCGCGACATCGCCGAGAAGAAGATGAAGGATCTGAACGCTGCCGATATCGAGGCGGCGATGCGGATGATCGAGGGTTCGGCCCGGTCCATGGGCCTTGAGGTGGTGGGCTGACCATGGCGAAGCAGGGCAAGCGTATCCGCGCCGCGGCCGAGGGCATCGACCGCGAGAAGCTGTATCCGATCTCCGACGCCATCTCCCTGGTGAAGGAGCGGGCCACCGCGAAGTTCGACGAGACCGTCGAGATCGCCATCAACCTGGGCGTCGACCCGCGTCATGCCGACCAGATGGTCCGTGGCGTGTGCGTGCTGCCGAACGGCACGGGCCGCACGGTCCGCGTGGCGGTGTTCGCCCGCGGCGCCAAGGCCGATGAGGCCGCCAAGGCCGGTGCCGACATCGTCGGCGCCGAGGACCTGGTCGAGCAGGTGCAGAAGGGCGAAATCAATTTCGACCGCTGCATTGCCTCGCCGGACATGATGGGTCTGGTCGGTCGTCTCGGCAAGATCCTGGGCCCGCGCGGCCTGATGCCGAACCCGAAGGTCGGCACCGTGACCATGGACCTCAGCACCGCCGTGCGGGACGCCAAGGGCGGCGCTGTCGAGTTCCGTGTCGAGAAGGCCGGCATCGTGCATGCCGGCGTCGGCAAGGCCTCCTTCGGGGCCGAGAAGCTCATCCAGAACATCAAGGCGTTCACCGACGCCGTGGTGCGGGCGAAGCCGACCGGCGCCAAGGGCACCTATGTGCAGCGCATCGCCGTGTCGTCCTCCATGGGCCCCGGCGTGAAGGTCGATCCGGCCACGATCCTGT
>JBBSSF010000756.1:0-1598 GCA_038242345.1 Hyphomicrobiales bacterium | reverse complement strand
TTCGCCGAAGATGCGCTCCGGCCCGTCGGCACAGATGACGCGGCGGCGGCGGCCCTCGAAGGTGAAGGCGACCGGGGGATGATCCGGCAGAAGGGCGACGGTCTCGATGGGGATCGGCCGGGGGAGCAGCCGGGTCGGCCGCGGCCAGCCTTCCGGCCAGCCCGCCCCGGTCGGCGGGGCAAGCGCCGGCACGCGGGCGACCGAGCGTTCCGGCACGTCGCTGGGAACAGGGGCGGCGCGATGGATGGCCGTCACCCCCGGCCGGTTGGACAGCGTGTCGATGAGGGCGGAGAGATCCGGCGCCGTGCCGCCGGCCAGATCATTGACGGTCTGGGCCGGGGCCAGCGGCTCGGCAAGGCTGGCGGCAAGGGTCATCTCGTCGATGCCGAAGCCGGGGTCGATCCTGTCGAGACGCTCGCGCAGGAGCCGCACCAGCCGGTCCGGATCCCGGGCCGGGCGGGCAAGGCCGATGCGCGCCGCCTGCAGCTGGCCATCGAGGCGCCGGCAGAGAAGGTCCACCCGGCGCGCGCCGAGGCTGCGCTCCTCCAGAAGCCGGCAAAGGGCGGCGGCCAGCCGGGCGACATGGCGGGCGATGGTCTCGGGGGCGGAGATCGGCTCGTCGAAGGCCCGGCGCACGCGCACCGGATCCACCGCCCGCACCGGCTCCACCGGCTCGGGACGCGCGCCGGTGATCTGGTCGAGGCGTCGCCCCAGCTCCAGCCCGAAGCGGCGCACCAGCGGCGCCCGCGGCCCGGCGAGCAGATCGCCGATGCGGACCAATCCCAGAAGCCGCAGGTCCCCGGCCAGCGCCGGCGGGATCCGCAGCGCCTCGGGCGGCAGGTCGGTGATGACGGCAGAACCGTGGCCGGGCGGCGCCCGGGTGAGCGTCTCCGGGGAGAAGCGGGCGAGCGCATGGGCGGCGCCGAGGGTGTCGGCGATCGCCGCCCGGGCGACGACGCCGGAGCGGGCGAGACGGGCGACGAGATCGGCCAGCATCGCCGCCTCGCCGCCATGGAGATGGTCGGCGCCGGTGGTGTCGAGCACCAGACCGTCGGGCGGGTCCGGCGCCACGATCGGGCACACCCGCTCCAGAAGGCCGAGGGCGAGACGGTCGAGGGCGGCGGCATCGCCGGCCGGATCGGCCTCGCGCACGAGAACGCCGGGCACGAGAAGGCGCGCCTCGGCCACGCCCATGCCCGGCCGCAGCCCGGCGGCACGGGCGGCCCGGTCCACGGCCGACACCACCCGCCGCCCGCCCGCCCGGAGGGAGAGCAGCAGCGGGCAGTCAGGGCCAGCCTGCGGATCGGCGCGTCGCAGCCGGTCCGTCGGCCAGGTCGGCAGGAAGAGCGAGACGACCCGTGACATCGCAGGCCTCCAGAATGAAGTCCGCGGGGGCCCCGCCCCGCACGCGCAGCAGCTCCGCCCGCCAGCGGGCCCGCCCGATCCCCGGCACCGGCAGCCGGGCGGAGGGCAGGGCGGAAATCCGCCAGCGCGTGGTGGCGGCATTGGGCTGGCCGAAGCTCTCGGCCTCGGCGATCCGCCGCACCCGCCGGAGCGCCAGCCCGATGGCGCCGCTCTCCTCCGCCGCCAGCTGAAGC
>JBBSSF010000755.1:0-1601 GCA_038242345.1 Hyphomicrobiales bacterium | reverse complement strand
TGGCGGCGGAAGCCCGCGCCCGGGCGGTGACGGACATGCGGATGGTGGTGCCGGATCCGGCGAGCGTTGCCGCGGTCGCGGCCACCCGGTTCGGGGCGGTCGCCCCGTTCGGCACCGATGTCCGGCCGCTGGTGCTGCACTGCCCGGCCAAGCAGGTGGCGCCCTGCGCCGCCATCGCCCGGGCCCATGGCGCCGACACCGTCACCATCTCGACGCTCTCCGACGTGTTCGAGGCGCGCAATCCGCTGGTGGAGGCGCTGAAGGCGGCCATCGCCTGAGCGTGCCGCGGACACGCCGGACGGCATGAGTTGCAGTCAGGACGATCTGCCGTCGCGGTGCTGGCATAATGGCTGGCGCTGCGGCATGATCTGTCCGGTTCTGTCAATATTGACAGGGCCGGCTTGTCAGGGCTGGAGTTCCCGTTCCCGATGTCGCGCCCGTCCGTTCCGCCCGCGCCGCATGTCCGCGCCTCCCGGCCCGAGGACGTGCCGGCGATTGCCGCGATCTATGGCCACTGGGTGCGCGCCTCCCTGGCCAGTTTCGAATATGACCCGCCGGATGTGGACGAGATGGCGCGTCGCCGTGCGGCCGTGCTCGCCGCGGGCTACCCCTATCTGGTGGCCGAGGCGCCGGATGGCCGGGTGGTGGGCTATGCCTATGCCAGCGCCTACCGCACCCGGCCGGCCTATCGGTTCGCGGTCGAGAATTCCGTCTATGTCGATCCGGCGGCGACCGGCGGCGGCATCGGCCGCGCCCTGATGGCGGCGCTCATCGCCGAGACCACGGCGGCCGGCTTCCGCCTGATGGTGGCGGTGATCGGCGATACGGCCAACCGGGCCTCCCTGGCGCTGCACCGGGCGATGGGCTTCCGCTCCGCCGGCATCCTGCCCTCCATCGGCTGGAAGCAGGGCCGGTGGGTGGACAGCGTGCTGATGACGCGCCCGCTGGGCGAGGCCGACACATCCACCCCCGACCGGACCTGAGCCCCCCGGCCGCTCCCGTCCCGGGAGACAGGCGGCCTGCGCCGCTGATGCCAGGCACACGAAGTGCTGACCGCCCCCGCGCGCCTGAAGGGCGGCGGATTCCTCATCTGCTCCAAGGACATGAGAAATCCGCATCGGAATAGCAGGGAGTCCTCTTCGAGGATCTTTGGTCTCACAGCCGCAGCAGCCGGACGAGACGGGCCTGGCTGTCGGTGCCGGTGCGGGCGAAGATCGCCTTCAGATACTGGCGCGCGGTGCCGATGGTGATGCCGAGGCTGTCGGCGGCCTCGGACAGGCTCATGTCCCGGGCGAGGGCGGCGGCGAGCTGGGCTTCCCGCAGGGTGAGCGGCAGGCGGGCGCGGATTTCCTCCGGGCCCGGCAGCGGGCGCGCGCCCGGATCGCTCACCATCACCACGGCGCTCGGCAAGGTCAGCCCGGCGGTGGCGTCCGGCAGGGCGCCGCCGGGCAGCACCCGGGCGACGATCGGCAGGAGCGGCGGCGGCCGGCGGAAGGTGAGCCGGACCGGCGCCGCCGGCAGCCCCCCGCCGGCGTGCCCGTCACGTGCCGCATCGATGCCGAGGGCGCTGTCGATCGCGCGGCGCAGCCGGTCATTCTCGG
>JBBSSF010000754.1:0-1605 GCA_038242345.1 Hyphomicrobiales bacterium | reverse complement strand
GGTGCCGGTGCTCATCCGCGGCCGCGACGGCCTCGGCACCCTGTGGACCTTCGGCGGCGTCGAATCGCCAGTGCCCGAGCTGGTGCGCGCCGCCGCCGGCATCGGCACCCTCGCCATCCCCGGCGACCCGGACGGACCGGTGCGTCGGGTGCCGCTCGTGGTCGCCATCGGGCCGGACATCCGCCCGGGCTTCGCCCTGGAACTCGCCCGGGTGGCGGCCGGCGGACGGCTCCTGAAGATCGACGGCGCAACCAACCGGTTCGAGGCCGGCCCGGTCACCGGTCTGCTCGGGCCCGACGGCATGTTGCGGCTGCGCCCGGGCGACATGACCGGAACGACCCTGCGCGTCTCCGCCGCCGATGTTCTGGACGCCGATCCGCCGTCCCGCCTGCCTGAAGGGGCGGTGGTGCTGATCGGCGGATCCGCGCCGCAGCTCGGCGGCCTGCGCACCACCGCCGACGGCCAGCTTCTCTCCACCGTGCGTCTGGAGGCCGCCGCGCTGGCCCAGCTTCTGGCCGGAGACACGCCGGTGCCGCCGGCCCCCCTCAGCCGACGCCCCTGGCTCCCGCCGCTCGTCGCCACCCTCGCCGGCGCGCTCATCGCCGGGCTCTCCCCTCTCGTGGCCGCGAGCCTGACCGCTGCCGGCATCGCCGCCATCGGCACGGGCGCGGTGATGGCGGCGGGCAACGGCCTGATCGTCGATCCGGCGCTGCCGGCGCTGGCCTTCCTGATGGCGGCCCTGGCCGGCGGTCTGCACGCGACGCTTGCCCGGATGCGCCGGGCGCGACGCATCCGCCGCCGGTTCGAGCAGCATCTGTCGCCGTCGGTGGTGTCGCTGATTGCCCGGGATCCGGAGATCGTGAAGCTGGACGGCCAGCGCCGGGAGGTGACGGCGCTGTTCACCGATGTGGAGGGCTTCACCTCCCTCACCCGCCGGGCCGGCCCGGAAGCACTGATCGCCCTGCTGGATGCCTATTTCGAGGGGATGTCGGCCCTCATCCATGCCCATGGCGGCATGATCGACAAGTTCGTCGGCGATGCCGTGCACGCCTTCTTCAACGCGCCCCTGGACCAGCCGGACCATGCACCCCAGGCGGTGCGCTGCGCGCTCGCCCTCTCGGACTGGAGCGAGGCCTTCCGCCACACGCCCCGGGCCGCCGCCCTCGGCTTCGGCCGCACCCGGATCGGCATCGAGACCGGCTCGGTGATCGTCGGCGACGTCGGGCTCTCCACCAAGCTCGACTATACCGCCCATGGCGATGCGGTGAATTCCGCCGCCCGGCTGGAAGCCCAGAACAAGGAGCTGGGCACCGCCATCTGCATCGGCCCGGGCACCGCCGCCCTCTGCCCCGCCGGCTGGCTGACCCGGAGCGGCACCGTGCAGCTGCGCGGCTTCGAGACCCCGATCACCACCTGGACGCCGGTGGCCGACGCCGTCCGCGCCGCCCCGTCCTGACGCTCACGCCCGGCTGAAGCGCTCTCCGTTCGCCCCGGCTCACGGCGAGCGCTCCGGTCATTTGATGTCACGCATTTTCTTCACGCGAACCGGTATCCACTTCGCTTGAAAATGCTCGAGCTTTCTGATCTCCCGCATTTTCTTCACGC
>JBBSSF010000753.1:0-1607 GCA_038242345.1 Hyphomicrobiales bacterium | reverse complement strand
GAAAAGGACTCTTTGGTATCCCGGTGCAGATTTTCCATGCCATTGGGGCATATGGAAAATCTGCTGATCTTCAGGCGCGCGGTGCGGTCAGCACTTCGTGCGCCTGGTACGATACCCTGCCAAGCTCCGGCCGCCCGATGAGCAGGCAGCCGGAGCGGGAGAGCGGACGCGAAAATGGAACAGGGGGCGATCGCAGCAGCGACCGCCCCCTGTTTCGATTGGACCATCCGGCCATGGAACCTGGCCGGACTGGCCAGCCCTCGGGCGGCAACGGGAGCGCGGCAGGCCGCGCCCCGCAGCCATACCGGATCAGGCGCCGGCCGTTTCCTTGCGGTTCATGCGCTGGTCGATCAGGTCGTCGACAACGGTCGGATCGGCAAGCGTCGAGGTATCGCCCAGGGAGTCGAAGGAGTCCTCGGCGATCTTGCGCAGGATGCGACGCATGATCTTGCCCGAGCGGGTCTTCGGCAGGCCGACGGTGAACTGGATCAGGTCCGGCGAGGCGATCGGGCCGATCTCGCGGCGGACATGGGCCACCAGTTCCTTGCGCAGGGCTTCCGACGGCTCCTCCCCTTCCATCAGGGTGACATAGGCATAGATGCCCTGGCCCTTGAGGTCGTGCGGGTAGCCGACCACCGCCGCTTCCGACACCTTCGGATGCGCCACCAGCGCGGACTCGACTTCCGCCGTGCCCATGCGGTGACCCGAGACGTTGATGACGTCGTCGACGCGGCCGGTGATCCAGTAATAGCCATCCGCATCGCGGCGGCAGCCGTCACCGGTGAAGTAGGTGCCCTTGTAGGTGGAGAAGTAGGTCTGCACGAAGCGCTCGTGATCGCCATAGACCGTGCGCATCTGGCCCGGCCACGAGTCGAGGATCACGAGATTGCCCTCGGTGGCGCCCTCCAGGATGGTGCCTTCCGCATCCACCAGCGCCGGCTGCACGCCGAAGAACGGGCGGGTGGCGGACCCCGGCTTCAGGGGCGTCGCGCCCGGCAGCGGGGTGATGAGGATGCCGCCGGTCTCGGTCTGCCACCAGGTATCGACGATCGGGCAGCGGCCCTCGCCGACGATGTTGTGGTACCACATCCAGGCTTCCGGATTGATCGGCTCGCCGACCGAACCCAGGATGCGCAGCGACTTGCGCGAGGTCTTCTTCACCAGCTCGTCGCCGGCGCCCATCAGCGAGCGGATGGCGGTCGGGGCGGTGTAGAAGATCGAGACCTCGTGCTTGTCGACCACTTCCCAGAACCGGGCAGCGGTCGGGTAGTTCGGTACGCCCTCGAACATCAGCGTGGTCGCGCCGTTGGCCAGCGGACCATAGACGATGTAGGAGTGGCCCGTGACCCAGCCGACATCGGCCGTGCACCAGTAGACTTCGCCGGGACGATAGTCGAACACATAGTCATGCGTCATCGACGCATAGACGAGATAGCCGCCGGTGGTGTGCAGAACGCCCTTCGGCTTGCCGGTCGAGCCGGAGGTGTAGAGGATGAACAGCGGGTGTTCGGCGTCTAAAGGTTCGGCGGGGCAGTCTTCGGAGGCGTCCTCCATCAGTTCGTGATACCAGTGGTCGCGCCCCTCTTTCATGTCGATGTCATTGTCGG
>JBBSSF010000752.1:0-1623 GCA_038242345.1 Hyphomicrobiales bacterium | reverse complement strand
GACCCGGAGCCGGAGCATCCGGAGATCACGGGCGACGGCACGGGCACGCACCATGGAACGGATCCTCGCATTCATCGGATGGCCCCCCCGGCGGAGACGGGCGCCATCGGCACGGGTTCGACCGGGGCGCCGTCAGCCCCCCTGGCCGGCATCAGCCGGGCCGTGACATCCGGATCCCCGGAGAGCAGGCGCCTGGCGGCATCCTGCACCTGCTCCGGCGTGACCGCGGCGATGCGGGCCGGCCAGGTCTGGACGTCGGTCACGCTGTAGCCGGTGGCAAGCGACGCGCCGAAGATGCGGGCAAGCGTCGACTGGCTGTCCTGGGCATAGACCGCCTGGGCGAGCATGGCGCGCTTCACCCGGTCGATCTCTTCCTGGGTCGGCCCCGTCTCGGCGATCCCGGTCAGCGCGGCCCGCAGCTTCGCCTCGATGTCGGGCACGGCAACGCCGTCGCGCGGGCGGGCATAGAGCACGAACTGGGTGTCATCCATGGCATCGCTGCGATAATAGGCGCCGGCTGCCGTCGCCGGTCCGCCATCGCGCACCAGCGCGCCATAGAGCCGGCTCGACGGCCCGCCGCCAATGATCTCGGCGAGGATGTCGAGGGCATCGGAATCGCCCTTCACCTGCTCGGTGCGCTCGCTCGGCACCAGCCAGACGAGCTGGGTGGTCGGCTCGGCCACCCGCGGATCCGAGCGCTCCAGCACCCGGCCGGCAACGAGCTTCATGGCCTCCGGGCGCACCCGGGCCGGCGGCTCGGCCCGGCGCTTCAGCTGGCCGTAGCTCTCCACCGCCATGCCCTGGACCACATCGGCATCCACATCGCCGGACACCACCACGATGGCATTGTTGGGCGTGTAGAACCGGTCATAGAAGCCGATGGCATCGTCCCGGCTCATCTTCTCCATCTCCGGCTTCCAGCCGATGATCGGATTGGCATAGGGGTGGTTGACGAAGAGGCTGGCGTCCGTGGCCTCCGCCAGCAGGGCGGCCGGATCATTCTCGGTGCGCTCGTTGCGCTCCTCCAGCACCACCTTGCGCTCCGGCAGGATGACCTCGTCGGTCAGCACCAGGTTCGCCATGCGGTCGGCCTCAAGGTGCATCATCTCTTCCAGATGATCCTTGTCGACCCGCTGATAATAGGCCGTGTAATCCGACGAGGTGAAGGCGTTCTCCTCGCCGCCGACGGCGGCAACCTTGCGCGAGAAGGCGCCATCCGGGTTCTCCGGCGTGCCCTTGAACATCAGATGCTCAAGAAAATGGGCAATGCCGGAATGGCCGGGCGGCTCGTCGGCGGCGCCCACCTTGTACCAGACCATATGGGTGACCACCGGCGCCCGGTGATCCGGGATGACGACCAGGGTCAGCCCGTTCTTCAGGGTGAAGACACGGGCGTCGGGCGCGATGCGGGTGGTGGCAAGGGCGGCGATGTCGGGCGGCAGCGGCTTTGCCGGCGGGGCCCCGGCCAGCGCGAAGGACGCTGTGCCAAGAAGCAGAAGCGCGGCAAAGGCCGGGCGGACAAGGCGGGGCAACGGCACGAAGGGCTCTCCCGGTCGACCTCACGGAATCGTCCGGCACCCTAGGGCCGGACGACGGGCCCGGCCACTGACAGATCGGTCATGT
>JBBSSF010000751.1:0-1625 GCA_038242345.1 Hyphomicrobiales bacterium | reverse complement strand
CGCGCCCGCCGCATCGCGATAGCGCACGGTCACCCGCGCCGGCCGCTCCACCGGCTCGATCACGCCGGGCATGGAGATGCTGCCCTCGTCATGGCGGGCGAGATCGACACCGGCTTCCGTCACCACCGGATTGACGAAGGTCTCCGGCCTGCCCGGCGTCAGCTCCAGCACCACCACCCGGGAGAGGACGCCGACATGCGGCCCGGTGATGCCGACGCCGGGGGCGGCGCGCAGGGTGTCGACGAGATCCTGCACCAGGGCGGCGAGATCGGGTCCGAAGTCGCGCACCGGTTCGGCGGTCTCGCCAAGGCGCGGATCGGGCCAGGCGACGATGGGGCGGACAGCCATGGGACGGATCCTTGTCGTGGATGGCAGGGGCCGGGCAGGGGCGGGCCTTCCGGCCGCGGGCCGCCGCCGGGTGGTGCGCTGCTTATCAGCCCGGGTCGCCGAGGAACAGCCTGTGTTCCGCCCGCACCCGGGCCGTCACCCAGTCGATGAGGGCGCGCACCCGGCGGATGCGGCGCAGATCATCATGGACGCTGATCCAGTAGCCGCGCACCAGCGCCACCTCGTCGGGCAGCAGCCGGACGAGGCCGCCCAGCCGTTCGGCGACGAAGCGCGGCAGGATGCCGGCCGCCGCCCCCGAGCGCACCATCTCGCCCTGGGCGATGACGCTGGTGGAGCGCAGGGTGGGGGCGAGGGTGACGCTGCCGAATTTCAGATAGCGCAGCTCGTCGGTGAAGATGAGGGCATCGATATAGCCGGTGAGCGGCCGGCCGCGGAGATCGGAGAGGCCGGTCACCGGGCCATGAGCGGCAAGCCAGCCCGGGGTGGCATAGAGGGCAAGCAGATAATCGGTGAGCCGGGCGGTGGCCACCCGGCCGGTCGCCGGCGGTTCCAGGGTGATCGCCACATCCACTTCGCGGGACGCCAGCGAATAGCTCTGGGGCAGCGCCACCAGCTCGATTTCCAGCAGCGGATAATCGGCGGCGAGCCCGCCCAGCGCCCCGGCGAGGAAGGCGCTGCCGAGCCCTTCCGGCGCTCCCAGCCGCACGGAGCCCTCGATCTTCGGATCCAGGTCCGACAGCGCCCCCTGGGCCTGATAGACGAGGGCCTCGATCTCCTCGGCATAGGTCATGAGGGCGACGCCGGTCTCGTTGAGGGCGAGGGTGCGGCCGGCGCGCTCGAACAGCCGGGCGCCCTGGGCCGCCTCCAGCCGGGCGATCCGGCGGCTGACGGTGGAGGGATCGAGACGCAGCTGCTCGGCCGCCCGCTGGAGCCCGCCGCCGCGGGCCACCGCAAGGAAGATGCGCAGATCGTCCCAGTCGGCCGCGTCCGGCATTCCTGCAAGGGTCCCTTGTCCGATCGGGCGTTTTCATGCGCAGACTCTCGCCCGGAAGATTCTGGGCGCGGAACTTGTGGCCATCAGCGATGTGGTGGCAGAGAACGCCGCCGCGCTCGCCGCTGCCACCGCTACGCCGCGCTGGTCAACTGATCCTGACAGTATCTTCGATGACCAGAGTATCGCGGCGGTGGTCATTGCCACCCCTGGCGGCACCCATGCCGAGCTGATTGCTCGCGCGGCGGCGGCAGGGAAACAGATCTTCTGCGAAAAACCGATCGCG
>JBBSSF010000750.1:0-1628 GCA_038242345.1 Hyphomicrobiales bacterium | reverse complement strand
GTCGAGATCATCGCGCCGGTGCGCAACACAACCATCTCGGGCCTTCCGGCGGCAGAGACGACCGTGCAGTCAGTAATTTATCTGTCTTCGGGACGGAAGCAGCGCTTCCTGACGCGGTTCTGGGCGGTGCGTGTCGAGAACCAGTTTGTTGTCATTGCCGCCGACTGGCCGGCCGACGGGAAGCTGGCCACCGAGGCGGAGATGATGCGCATCGTGAACACCATCCGCATCCTTCCGGCTGCTCCGTGATCGGGCCGGGGGGACGGCGATGCGCGGGTGGACCCGTTACGGGAGTGACGTCCGGCACCGCCCGTGTGATCTCCCGGCTGTCCTGTCCTGCAGACCGGAGTTCATCCAAGTCGAACCGGGGGACGGGGGCCCGCAGGACCAGATCATCGCGACAGTCCATCCGGAGCGACTTGGGGGCTTCGCCTGATCTCGCCTTGCGAAGAACGTCTTCGCAACTGCGGAAAATGGACATGGACATGTCCATCCGCCCCCGCATTCTCCCGAAGTGGACAAGCGGCCGATTCTTCCGGAATCTGCAGTCACGCAACCGTAAGGCTGCCGGAGGAACGGGAGAGAAGAATGATGATCGACACACCCTGGCGCGCCCTCACCTGGCAGGCGGCGGATGGCCTCTCCCTGTTCGGCAAGATCTGGCCCGGCACGTCGACCCTCACCCCCGTCCTCTGCCTGCCCGGGATGACCCGCTCGTCGAATGATTTCGACAGTCTGGCGGCCTTCCTCTCCAGCCCGGAAGGGGGCGGGCGCACCGTGCTGTGCTTCGATCTGCGCGGGCGCGGCCGGTCGGATTTCTCCGATCCCGCCACCTACAACATCGTGCAGGAAGTGGATGATGTCGCCCGCGGCCTGAAGGCGGCCGGGGTCGACCGGGCGGTGTTTGTCGGCACCTCCCGCGGCGGCCTCGTCTCCATGACCATGGCGCTGATCCATCCGGAGCTGATCCGGGCCACCGTGCTCAACGATATCGGCCCGGTGATCGGGGTGCATGGCCTCGCCCGCATCATCGGCTATATCGGCAAGGCGCCGCCGGAGGACTGGGGCGAGGCGGTCGCCTGTCTGAAGCGCGGGCAGGGCGACAGCTTCCCGACCCTCTGCGATCAGGGCTGGGAGCGCTATGCCCGCCAGCTTTACCGGCTCGAGGGTGCGCGCACCGTGCTCGACTATGATCCGGCGCTGGCCATCGCCTTCCAGGCCTTCGATCCCGCAAAGCCGCTGCCGGAGCTGTGGCCGGCCTTCGATGCGCTCGCCCGGAGCCCGGTGCTGATGGTGCATGGCCGCCTGTCGGACATCCTGACCGATGACGGTCTGGCCCAGGTGGTGGCCCGCCATCCGGACGTGAAGGTGTGGCAGATCCCCGACGAGGGCCATGCGCCCCTGCTCTGGGATGCGCCGACCCAGACCCGGATTGCCGCCTTCGTCGCCGAAGCCGCCTCCTGACGGACCCGGCCCATCGGCCGGAGCTCTCAGGAAAAACGGCGGCTGCCCGCTCGGGCGCCGCCGTTTTTGGTTTGTGTCCTGCCGCTGCTCTTCAGACGCACGGTGCGGTCAGCACTTCGTGCGGCTGGTATTACGTGCCTGGTCTCAGGCCGCAAGCGGGGCGG
>JBBSSF010000749.1:0-1630 GCA_038242345.1 Hyphomicrobiales bacterium | reverse complement strand
GTGCCAGTCCCCGGCGGGCGTCTTGGTGACAACCCACCGGCCAGAGGCGGTTCGTTTGGCCATCTTGGTTCCTCGGTGACCCGGCGTGCAGGCCGGGTTTTTCGGGGGTCGGTTAGCGCGGTACGGGATTAATATGGCCCTTTTTCGTACCCAAGGCAAGCTAGAGGTTCTGATTAAGGGCCAATTCTCGGATCGCACCCCAAGAAAGGTTCAAATATGTGGCTGTTATATATTTGTTAACGGATCACATAAATGATCTGGGCGATAAATCTGCCCACACACACCAACACCGATGATGGTGACGGCCTTGCAAATGCAACTGGACAATATTTCTGGCCGCCTGAAGGCTGCGAGGGCGAGCCTAAATATGTCTCAGGGGGAATTAGCCGCCCTAATGAGCTTGTCGTTGGGCGCTCTTAAAAAGATTGAATCTGCCAGAAATACCCCAAGCGGAGAAACGCTCTTAAAATATGTATCTGTCGGCTTTAGTCCGACATGGATTCTGACCGGCGATGGCCCGATGCTTCTTTCTGAATTGCGCCAGCTTCAGAATGAAGGCGCGCCCATAACATCGCAAACACAACAACAAACCGAGACACAAACTCCTGCGGCGCCAGTTACAGAGGTTGTGCCCGCGGATTATTCCGCGGCCTCGCAGGAGCACCTGGATCAGGAAATTCTTCCGCGCGTCGTTGATGCGGTGTCCCGGGCATACCGGGCCGAAGGAATATCCATTTCCGTGATCGACCTGGTCCGCATCGGGTCGGACTATCTGCGCGACGTCGTCCACGCCTTTTCCAGGGCCCACGCGCCCCTCACGATCGACGCGATCATCCCCGTCGCCTGGTTGCTCACCGCATGGGTTCAGCGCGATCTCCGCAAGCCGAAGGCCGTGCAGGAGTCGACTAAACGCGAGGCCTCCGGATCGTGAAGGTGGCGATTCTCGCGGTGGGTGCCTATCATCGCTCCGGTTGTATCGTCTAGCCGGGGAAGTGGCATGAGCGCATCGAGGAAGTCGGCATGGGCGCTTGCCGTCGCCATCATATGGGCCAGCCCGGCAACGGCCCAGATCACCGCCCCGGAATGGCTGGCCGGCCTGGAACGCAGCACGTCAGAATGGGCCTGCATCCAGAGGATCAAGGAATATTTGGTCGCGCCGTCCACTCTGAAGGTCAAGAAGCGGTTCCTGCGCGATAGCCAATATTCCGATCCAAGCGACGACACGGATTCCTTCTACGAATGGGAGTTCACCTTCGAAGCCCTGAACAGGATGGGCGTCCCGGTCATAATCCGGCGTGAATGCTATGTTTCCGCGGCTGTGTATGGGTCATATTTTGCGGTCAGGCTGTCCTGGGAGGATATGGAGCCCATGGACAGGGTGGACCAGCAAACTAGGTTTGCCGAAGATATTGAGGTCGCCGCCGAGCTCTGGACTGAAAACGAGCGCCGCGCCAACCAGCGGGACTTCAACAATAAATGACAACGCTCGATCTTGAACCTTTGCGCGGAAAGGAGCCGATCTTCCGCATCGCCTACGAGGGGCCCGCGCTCGACGACCATGAAATAGATGCGAGCGATCTGGCAGCGGCGCTGCTCGCGATCGGCCAGATGGTCCGGGCAGCAAACCGCC